>JAGQPK010000554.1 GCA_020426755.1 Planctomycetales bacterium | reverse complement strand
GCCTCGGCGGCAAACTGCCCGACCTTCTGCTTGTCGACGCCCTTGATCGAAATATGGGTCTGATCGGGGCAGGTCACTTCCAACCCCGCGGGAATCTTCTTCTGGATCTCGTTGGCGAAGCCGACCCGCAATTGCAGGACGTCGCCCTGCACGGCGGCCAAGTAGCCGACGCCTTGAATCTCCAGCCGCTTTTCGTAGCCCTGCGACACGCCGACCACCATGTTCTGCACCAGCGCCCGAGTCAGCCCGTGCAGGGCCCGCGACTCGCGCTCGTCGTCGGATCGGGTCACGAGGACTTCTCTGCCGTCGTCGCTCACCGTGACGTCGACTTCGGGCCGGTGGGTCCAGTTGAGCTTGCCGAGCTTGCCTTCGACCGAGATCTCGCGCGACGACACGCTCACTTTGACGCCATCGGGAATCGCGACAGGCTTCTTACCGATTCGAGACATGGGGGGATGGCTTTCAGCTGTCAGGGCTGCAGATCTCAGCCAGACGTCGATTCGTCCGTGCGAGACTCCGACTTGCCGCTGATGCTTAAGGGCCGCTCCTATGATGTTTGGTTCAAAATCTAAAACTTTCGCTGACAGCGCCTTGCTGACAGACCGCTTACCACAACTCGCACAGCACTTCGCCGCCGAGTTTCTTCTGTCGAGCTTCACGATCGCTGAGCACGCCCCGACTGGTGCTGACGACCGAAATGCCCAGCCCGTTGAGGACCGGCTGCAGATCGACCGCTCGGCTGTACACGCGCCGCCCCGGCTTGCTCACCCGCTTGATGTGGCGGATGACGCGTTCGCCGTTGGGACCGTACTTCAGATCAATGCACAGCCGCTTGGCCGGCTCGTGATCTTCCTGCTCTTCGTGCCAATCCCAAATATATCCTTCGCGCTTGAGCACTTCGGCGAGGCCGCGCTTCACCTTGGAAAGCGGCATCTCGACCACCGGTCGCTCAACGCGAACGGCGTTGCGAATGCGAGTGAGCATGTCGGCAATGGGATCGGTCATCATCGCGGTCTTGTACTCCCGAGTCGGGTGAACTGTCCCGTCTCAACCAACTTCAAGGCGTTGGCGCCTATAGTTCGTGTGAAACTGCTGTGTGTTGCCTCAACCGCGCGAACGCACGGCAAAGCGCTCGATACAAACTACCAACTGGCCTTCTTCACGCCGGGAATCAGGCCCTGATCGGCCAGCTTGCGGAAACAAATCCGGCAGATGCCAAACTTGCGATACACGGCCCGCGGACGCCCGCACAGTCGGCAGCGCGACTCGCGTCGCGATGAAAACTTCGGGGTTCGTGCTGCCTTGGCAATCTTCGACTTACTTGCCACCAGTGGCCTCGCTACCTGATCTTGAACGTGCTGTTCGTAAACTCAAAAGGGTTTCGGACTCAGCGAAAACTAAGCCGCCGCGTCTTCGCTGCGGAACGGCATGCCGAAAAATCGCAGCATCTCGCGGGCTTCTTCATCCGAGTTGCCCGAGCAGCACAGGGCGATATTCATTCCCTGCTGCCGCGTGTATTTATCCGGGTTGAGCTCGGGAAACACGAGCTGTTCGGTCAGCCCCAAGCTGTAGTTGCCGTTGCCGTCGAACGCCTTGGGGTTGAGCCCGCGAAAGTCTCGCACGCGGGGCAGCACCAAGGCGATCAGTCGGTCGAGAAACTCATACATGCGAGCTCCCCGCAACGTGACTTTGCAGCCAATCGGCGTCCCTTCGCGAAGCCGGAAGCCGGCAACCGACTTGCGGGCTCGGCAAATCATCGGCTTCTGGCCGGTGATCTCGGTCAACGCCGAAACCGCGTCGTCCATGTGCTTCTTGTCGGCAATCGCGCTACCCACGCCCATGCTCACGACAATCTTCTGGAGCTTGGGCAGGCTCAACTGATTGGTACGGCCAAACTTCTCGGCCATCGCTGGCACGATCTCGTTGGCAAAACGTTCTTGAAGTCGGGGAGTCATGGAACTTTAGGTCGCTAAGTGATTGGCGGCTCGTCGCGAGAAGTCGCTGGGCGAGCCTGCTTGCTAGGTTGTGTTGCTTACTTTTTTGCGTGAGCCGCCTTGGCAGGGGCGATCTCGCCAGCCGAGGCGCCGCACTTCTTGCAAAACCGCTCCTTGACTCCCGCATCGGTGAAGCGAGCGCCCAGCCGAGTCGGCTTGCTGCACGAATCACAGACGAACGCCAGATTCGATACGTTCACCGGCATCTCTTTGCTGAGCCGGCCGCCCTGCGGATGCTTCTGGCTTCTGCGGACATGCTTGTAGACGCGGTTCACGCCCTCAACGAGCGCCTTGCCGGCGGCCCGATCGACCCGAATCACGCGACTGGTCGTGCCTCGATCGGCGCCAGTCATCACTTGCACGTTGTCGCCGGATTTAATGAGCATGGTCGTGGAAAGCGCTAATAGTTATGGACGGAAACAGAGTCGGTTCGGGGCGGAGCAGGGTCAAGACCTCGCTCTACACCACCTCGCTCGCCAGGCTGACGATTTTCATAAACTTCCGCTCGCGCAACTCGCGGGCAACCGCCCCGAAAATACGCGTGCCGCGCGGATTGTTATCTTTGTCGACGATCACCACCGCGTTGTTGTCGAACCGCACGTAGCTGCCGTCGTTCCGACGCGTCGGCGCCTTGGCTCGCACGATGACGCCCCGTACAACCGACTTCTTTTTGAGATCGCTGCCGGGGATCACGCTCTTGACGCTGCAAATAATGACGTCGCCCAGATGGGCGGACCGCCGTCGGCTGCCCCCAAGCACTTTGATGCACATCACTTCCTTGGCCCCGGTGTTGTCCGCGACGGCCAAGCGGCTCTGCATTTGAATCATTGCAGGATCTACTTCTTAGCGGCCCAGGTTCGCTCGGCACAAAGCGGCCGGCGACGCTGTCCTGTGTGAATTCTCAAAAGGTTTAGGCGTCGGTCTTCTCGCTGGCGGCCGCTTCTTTGGCTGCGGCACGCATCGCAGCGATGTCAACCAGCTGGCTCTTGGCCACCACGCGGACCAACTCCCACCGCTTCATCTTCGACTTGGGCGGGCATTCGACGACTTCCACGGTGTCGCCGATGGCCGACGCATTGTTTTCGTCATGCACCTGGCAAACCGTCCTGCGACGAATGAACTTCCCGTATTTCGGATGCCGGACCAGCCGGTTGATCTCGACGCGACGGGTCTTGTCGCACTTGTCGCTCGTGACGACGCCGGTGACTAGTTTCTTAGGCATGTGTCGCTCTTAGCTATGAGCTGTCAGCCGGCCTGCTGTGAACTCAAGCCCAATTGGCTTTAAGCTTGCAGCTCCTAGCTAACAGCTCGCTTATTACTTCGCGCTTGCGGTTTTGAGCCGCTGGGATTGAATTGTCTTGACGCGAGCGATCAGCCGACGCTGACGACGCAACTCGGTCGGTGCGTCGAGACGCTCGGTCTGCGATTGCACGCGGAGCCGAAACAGCTTCTCGGCCGCCTCTTTGGCAGTCATCTCAAGCTGCTCGTCGCTCATCTCTCGAAGATCGCTGGCGTTGGTCATAACTCATAGCTCTCTGCTGCAAGTCGCATGCTCTACGCCGAGGATTCTCACCGCCCCGTTGGGGGCGAATAGCCCGCGGCCTATCGCTTCCGACTACGTTCTCTTAATCATCCGCACGCGGACTGGCATCTTGTGAGCCAGACGCGCGAAACAAATCTTGGCCGCAGCGTCCGAGACGCCGGACAACTCGTACAGCACAGTGCCAGGGCGAATCGTGGCCGCCCAGTACTCAGGTTCGCCCTTGCCCTTACCCATGCGGGTTTCGAGCGGGATCGAGGTGATCGACTTGTGCGGAAACACGCGAATGTACAGCTTGCCTTCGCCGCGAATATACTGCTGAGCGGCAATACGCCCAGCTTCGATCGTCGCGGCGCTTAGCCAGCCGCCTTCCATCGCCTGAAGGCCGAACTCGCCAAACACGACCGTGTTGCCACGGGTCGCGTTACCTCTTATACGACCTCTTTGGCTTTTTCTGTGCTTGACCCTCTTGGGCATCAGCGCCATCGGTCTCGTCCTCAAACATGCCTTGGTTGACCCATACCTGGACGCCAATATGCCCTTGGGCAGTCTTGGCTTCCGTAAAACCGTAGTCGATCTTCGCCCGCAAAGTGGACAACGGAATCGACCCGGTGCTTTGTTTCTCGCGACGGGCCATTTCGGCGCCGCCCAGACGACCAGCCAATTGGATCTTCACCCCTTTGGCTCCCGCCTCCATCGTCTG
>JAGQPK010000553.1 GCA_020426755.1 Planctomycetales bacterium | reverse complement strand
GACGAAGATGCCCTGATCCAGATCGACATGAGCGAATACATGGAGAAGCACAACGTCAGTCGTTTGATTGGTGCTCCTCCGGGCTACGTCGGCTACGAAGAAGGCGGTCAATTGACCGAAAAGATTCGTCGCCGTCCGTACGCGGTGGTGTTGCTCGACGAAATCGAGAAGGCGCACCCGGATGTGTTCAACATGTTGTTGCAGGTGATGGAAGAAGGACGTTTGACCGACAGCTTCGGTCGCAACGTCGACTTCCGCAACTGCGTGCTGATCATGACAACGAACGCCGGTGCAGAAGCAATCAAGAACGAGCAAGCGTTCGGTTTTCAAGCACCAGACGACGATGCTTCTTACGAGAGCATGAAGGCACGCGTCAACGAACGAATTGAAAAGGTGTTCCGACCGGAATTCCTTAACCGTTTAGATGACACGATCATCTTCCGTCACTTGACGAATGCTGATCTGAAGGATGTCATCGATCTCGAACTGCACAAGGTACGTGATCGACTGCGTGAACGTGGTCACGAATTGGAACTCACCGAAGATGCGAAGCAATTCCTGATTCGCAAAGGTTCCAATCTGGACTACGGTGCCCGACCGTTGCGTCGAGCCTTGGAGAACTACATCGAAGATCCGTTGTCGGAAGAACTGCTGAAGGGCGAGTTCCAAGGCAAGTCGCGGATTCTGGTCGACGCAGTTAAGGACGAGGCCGGCAAGGTACGTCACTTGAAGTTCCACGGCGTGGCGGACACCGAGCCGGCAACTGCCGCTGCCAGCGGTGACGCGGGCGAGGAACAGAAGTCCTAGTCGATTGCTGCGGCCTTGACGGCCGAGCATGGTTGTAACTCATAAGAAACGCGAGCTATCGGTGAGGTGGCTCGCGTTTCTCTTTGCGCGCGTCGTCGACGAGGCGGCACGGCGGGTCTTTCGACATTCGATCGGTGGTAAAGTCGACTTGATCGTTAAACTCGTCTTAAGTTGACTTGGTTGCCGCGACGATGTTGTCATGACGGAAGAACGTCGGCGAGCGCATGCGCGCACGCGGCAGCAAGGATGGCAGTCATGAGTGATAGCAACGCAACCAAATCACACGATCGGGTGACTTGGTCACAGATGGTCAGTGACGGCTTGGCGGACACCGGCGCGGTGGTGATCAATTCGTTTGTGGCTGTGGGCGGTTTCACGCAGTTTGTCGGTCGCACCTTTCGCTGGATGTTCACGCGTTTGCCGCGCAAGGAAACGCTGTTGCCGAACTTTTTCGAGGTGGGCGTACTTAGCGTGCCGGTGGTTGCCTTGACGGGGACTTTCATTGGCATGGTGTTGGCGGTGCAGAGCTTCTTTCAATTCCGCCAGTTGGGATTGGAAACGCGTCTGGGCGCCGTTATCAACATGTCGCTGGTGCGAGAACTGGGGCCGGTACTCGCGGCCACGATGTTAGCCGGGCGCATCGGTAGCCGACTTGCCGCGCAATTGGGAACGATGCGCGTGACGGAACAGATCGATGCGCTCGATAGCATGGGTGCGAATTCGATCCACTACTTGGTCGTGCCCCGCTTTCTGGCGTGTATTTTCGCGATTCCATCGTTGACGATCATGGCCGATTTCATGGGGGTCGTGGGCGGCTACATCTATAGCGTCTTCATACTCGGCATCGACAAACACCACTATCTGTACAATTCGCAGCAGTTCGTCGGCACATGGGACTTCGTAAGTGGTGTCTTCAAGAGCTTCTTTTTCGGCGCGATTATCGCGTTGATCAGTTGCTACCGCGGCTTTACCTGTCGGCCGGGAGCTGAGGGCGTGGGACAGGCGGCGACGGCGGCATTTGTACATTCGTTTGTGTTGATTCTTGGTTCGGATTTGTTCCTAAACATCTTTCTTGACGCGCTGTACTACTCGATTTGGCCCGAAGGCAGTTCATTCGTTTGAGCCCGCTAACCATGATGACCGTTGAAACTATGGAACAGCTACGCACTAGCGAGCAACTCACGGCGAATCCAGATGCGCCGCTCATGCAGTTGAAAGAGCTGCATGTTGAGTTCGGCAAACAGCATGTGTTGCGCGATATCAACTTGTCATTCAAGTCGGGACAGACCATCGTCGTGATTGGTGAGAGTGGTTGCGGCAAGACGGTCATGCTCAAGTCGATCATCGGTCTAATCAAGCCGACGCGTGGTGAGATTCTATATCGCGGCAGAGACTTGGCGACGTTCAATGAGCGTGAGATGACGGAGCTACGAACACGCTTTGGCTTTGTCTTTCAGCAGGCGGCCCTCTTTGACAGCTTGACGATCGGGCAAAACGTGGCGTTTCCGCTTAAGCAACATCGCGCCATGTCGGACGAGGAAATGGACCAAACCGTACGCCAAGCCTTGTTCGATGTCGGGTTACCTGAAAGTGTGATTTACAAACGTCCGGCCGAACTCTCCGGTGGCATGCGTAAGCGAGTTGGGTTGGCACGGGCGCTGGTGATGGATCCAGAGTTGATGCTACGACGAGCCGACGACCGGGTTGGATCCGATCATGAGTGACGTCATCAACGAACTCATCATGCGCACGCAGCGGCGCGGACGCGTCACTAGCATCGTCATCACCCATGACATGCACACGGCGCGCAAGGTGGCCGATCGCGTGATTATGGTGTATCCCGTCGCCCGGCTTCAGCCCGGCGAAAGCCAAGTGTTGTTCGACGGACCTCCAACGGAATTGGATCGGTGTCCGGATCGTCGCGTGCAGCAATTCGTGCGCGGTGAAGCCGGTGAACGTTTGATGGAAATGCGTCAAGAGTACGAGGACTCGCAAATGCGGAACTGACAGCTTGACCACAAACAACGACTGATGTTGTCGATGTGAACAAGGGAAGTTCGCGCTGCGGAGATTGGACATGGAAGAACGCATTCTGCAATTTCGAGTCGGTGTATTGGTCGCTGCAACGCTGATCATCGGCATCATTCTGGTGATGATCTTCGAAGAGCTGCCGCAAGGATTCGGACACCGCAAGACAATCTACATTCATTTCGATCAGGCGCCTGGCATTGCGATTAACACGCCTGTTCGCAAGTACGGCGTGCTAATCGGTCGCGTGACCGAGGTGCGATTGGACGACAATATCGGCGGGGTGCTCGTCACTGCGCGGCTGGACGCCAACCGCGATGTGAAGAAGAACGAAGACTGTCGCATCGCCACCGGCAACATCTTGGGCGATACGATGATCGAGTTCGTTCGGGCAGAGAAGAAGGGCGAGTCGAACGAATCGCTGGAGGACGGCGCATTTCTCGAAGGCTTGGTTTCCAAGGATCCCTTTAGCATGGTCAGTGATGCGATGCAGGTCTTTACCAGCATGGCGGACGAATTGCGTGTTGCGTTGTCATCTGTCCAGGCAGCCGGCGAGGACGTTGGCAGCGTAGCGCGGAACCTCAACGTGCTGGTGGTCAACAACCAAGATCAGCTTAATCGCATCATGGGCAAAACGGAGTCCGCGATTGGTCGCTTTGACACAACGATGACCGCCGTACAGGATATTGTGAGTGACGAAGAACTGCGCGTGCGGCTCAAACAGGTCTTGGATGATATTCCACAGGTGCTGGCCGACGCCAGCAATCTGATGAACGGCTTGGGCCGTGTCGCGACGGAAGCCGAACAGAATATGATCTTCCTGCAAGGGCTGACGAAACCGCTGGGCGAACGGGGTGACGATCTGGTGACGTCGCTTCAACAGAGCATCGACCGACTCGATACGGTTTTGATCGAGCTGCAGACTTTTGGCAAAGCCATCAATCAGAGCGAAGGATCGCTTGGTCAGTTCGTACACAATCCGGAGCTCTACCAGAGGCTGAACAACGCCGCGGCAAACGTCGAAGAATTGACATACAAGCTGCAGCCTGTCGTCGATGACGCACGGGTGATTTCGGACAAGCTCGCCCGTAATCCCGGTCGAATTCTACGCGGAGCGATCGGCCCGCAGCAGTCAGGTCTGAAGTAGAAGATCCGACGGAGCCGTCAGATCTCTGTCCTATCCGTCCGATCATCCGTCTGCCACCCGCGTTCATCACCGCGAGGGAAACGGCGGCGGCACGTAGGGGACGCCGGTCGGATCGGCCTCTTGGGCGCGACGTACCTGATTCGGGGTGGGGACGGTGTAGCCCGCTTTTGTGGCATCGCGCAGTTGCTGGGCGCGCTCAAGGATTTCCGGAATGGGCACGACGCGTTGCGGCTCCATCTCAAACTCGACAATCCGTTCGTCGCGTAGCTCGTTG
>JAGQPK010000552.1 GCA_020426755.1 Planctomycetales bacterium | reverse complement strand
CGCCGAAGTTAAGCAAGCCGCCATCCAGACGATGACATCACGCCTCGATTGGGCCCGCGTGCTACTCGATGCCGTACAACAGGACCGCGTGGTCAAAAGCGATCTGACTGCCTTCACGATACGGCAGCTAAGCAGTTTTCACGACGAGCAACTGACTGCACGTGTCGAGAAGCTGTGGGGTGGCGTACGCGAAACGCCCGCTGATCGTCGTCGACTGATCGAGCTCTACAAGCGACGCCTATCGCCTGCGAATCTCGAAATCGCAGATGCGGCCGCCGGTCGAACTGTTTTTCAGAAAACGTGCGCAAATTGCCACCGCTTGTTCGGCGAAGGTGGCAGCATCGGTCCCGATATTACGGGTTCGCAGCGCCAGAGTCTCGACTACCTGTTGGAGAATCTCATCGATCCGAACGCCATCGTGCCGAACGACTATCGAATGGTCGTACTGGAAACCGCTGACGGACGTGTGTTGACAGGGCTGGTCGTGGATGAGACTGACGCAGCCGTAACCCTGCAAACGGCGACGGAGAAGGTCGTCGTACCCAGCGACGAGATCGAAGAGCGATCCCTGTCGCCGCTTTCGATGATGCCTGAGGGGCAGTTGCAAACGCTGACGGAAGTTGAAATCCGCGACTTGATCAAGTATCTGATGAGTCGTTGAGACTCTGCTGAAAGTTCGCGCGTAACGCGTTCGCGTTGGTTTGTCGTGGCGCGAACGTCTAACTCAGTGAGAACCGCGGCTATTGCCCAATGGCACTCAGTTTGGATTTCAGGAGAAAAAAACGCTCAGTTTCCCCTCCCGTCGATGGCCTCCACTTCATGCAGTTCGACACCGGGAGGGGGCAGGGGGAGGGAACCACAACGGAAGCTGTGTAACGCCATGTAGATGCTGAACGTCAAAGAAACTCATCGAGGGCGGAGCAGTAGTTTAGTGCAATGACCAGCTCCGCGATTGTCGCCCTCCCCCTGAATCCCCCTCCCGTACTGCGAGTTTCAAGACCGTTGAGAGTCGACTGCGGGAGGGGGAACAGCAGCGCACAGCTAGACTAAGTGCCATTGGGCTAACGCCTTTCGGCGAAATAAGACTAACACCGCACGTTGTGCGAATCGTCTACTGCGGCACGATCTCAAGCAGCTCAATGACCGGCTGGTCATCGCAATAGATCACGGCGGTTCGACCGTATACGGTGGTGCCCGATGGCAGTCTCATGGCAGCGGCCAAGCCAGGTCCGGCGGTGATACGATAGAGCTGATGCAGTTCAACTTGGCGCATTACGTCATGTGAAATCAGGACGCGTCCCAGCGGAATCTCACCGGCCTCAATTTCACTTCGCACGACGGGTTCGAGTCGATCCATGTGGAGTCGCACAATCCCGAACTGCACGATCTTACCATCGCTTTGACGCGTCAGAGTGCTGCAGCGACTGTAGTTGCCATCCGCATGCGAGACGCGCACGACCTGCACGTCGACGGGGCATTGGTGGACTGATTCTTGAGTGACCGTCATATGATGGTCGTGGTCGAGCAGCCGGCGGATGGAAGGCGGCAGATTCTCGCCATTCACATCATGAAAGATCCCCAGATCGCTACGTGGCGGTCTAGTCGATTCGGCTGCGCCATCAACATCGTAGAAGATGGCGATCAGATCGTCCAAGTTCGTGCGGAATGAGGCGGGCATGATGTCGAGAATCAGGGGGCGAGATCGCTAAGCCAGTTTCGTGTTGGCCGTCAGTGGGAGGCTGGCCGCCAAGTCGTCGCTGGCAACGATGATTTGAGGTGGTGCGGGTGCGGCTTCCGGTTCCAGTACGGTATCGATTAGGTAGTACAACAGTCGTCGCAATTCTTCAACCTGAATTTCATCTGCCGCCGCCTCGGCGCGTTCGCGATGTTTTTCAACTAAGCGTTGTGCCTTCTCAAATACATTCGCTTGGTGATACGCTCGCCGCACCTGCGTTAGACGATACGAGAGTTGTTCGGGACGATCAGCCGTTTGATCTGCCAAGGAAATGAGTGCCTGTCGTTGTTCTTCCGGCAGACCCTCCAGCGCCAATGCCCACAACAGCGTGGGACGACCGCCGGAGATATCTCCGCCGGCCAGCACCTTGTTGGTGGGATCTTCGCGCCAATCCTTCAAGTCATTCAAGATTTGAAATGCAACGCCCAGGTTTCGCGCGAACACTTTGAGCGGCTGCTTGAACTCGTCGGCCGGACCCGCTAAGCGGACACCCGTCAGCAGCGCTGCTTCGAATGCCGGGGCCGTTTTTAGCGCGTAGATGCGGAGGGCGTCGAGTGGCGAGAGTTGTCGGTTACCGGAATCACGCCAGGCCAGTTCAGCACCTTGGCCTTCCGACAACTTCAGATGTGCTTCCGCCAAATTGTCCATCACGTCGGCGGTGGTATCGCTGCCCAATTTGCCGGTCTCGCGACTCACCAAGCGGTAGCCGAGTCCGATCAGATAATCACCGATGTTGATGGCCGTTGCCAACCCGAAGCGGCGATGTACCGTGTCTTCGCCATAACGGTAGGCGTCATCGTCTTGAATGTCATCGTGAACCAAGGAAGCCTTATGAAATGCTTCGATGGACATGGCGGCACGCTTTACGGAATCGTACGACTCGTCTGACAGAAACTTGGCACCGTCTGCCTGGGTGCCGCGGCCGCCAGTCAGGGCATCGTGCACGGCTAGCGTGATGAACGGACGAGCGTACTTGCCGCCCTTCGCCAAAAAGTCGTACGCAATCGCTTCCGTGGCCGAAATTGGATCGAGTTCTTTGAGCGATTGAGATTCGATGCGTGCTTTACCACGCAAGCGGGGTGCCAAGCGTTCTAGCTCGTCGGGCGAAAACATGCTGGCGGCCGCTCGCATCAGGTGCACATACGAGCGAGTGGATTGAGCGTGTTCGCGGGGGCGAACGTTGATCATTTCGTGGACCCACGGCTCGTCCACCGAAGTGTTCCGGCAATCGCTCGACAACAGCGGTATCGCCATGCACGGGATGCCGGCCAGCAAGATCTTGTCGATGGCTTTTTCCAGCACGTTCAGACAGGCGACTCCGACGATCGCGTCCACGTAGCCGCTCACGATGATCTTCAACACGATTGGCGAGCCCTCGGCGACGAGTACTCGGTATCCCATTTTTTCGGCTTCCGAGCGGAAGTCCGCGATGCTGCAGGCGCCGCACCGTTCGCAATCGAGTCCATAGTCGTCGTAGTCCGCCGGGCAGCCCTCGGCATGCTTCAGGCAGTGTGGCAGGAGAAACAATCGACGTGACGGTTCGACGGCAGCGACTTGATCTTCCCAGAAGGCACTGGACAACACGACCATCGTCCAACCCACGTAGCCTTCGGGTTGACCTGCCTCCAACAGCAGCCGTCGCGATACTTGTTCCAGTTCGTCCTTCGTCAGCGGCACATCCTTCGGCAACTTGGCTGCCACCTCGCGACACTTCGCACGCAACGCTTCGCGCAGCTCGATTGTCTCGGGAACTAACTTCAGATGCGATGTCTGCCGACGTCGAGAACCGGTGGTTGACTCCGCGATGACGGGTTGCTCGTCGCTAGTCGCACCTTGATTGACAGGAGCCGTTGCCACGTTGCATTCCTTCACGAGTTGATCAATACGAGTTAGGACGTGCGCGACATTTTCGCGTTGCCGGTCATATCCTGCTGAGCCAATTGTTCGCTTGCGTGTCGGAGCGCGGTGGCGACAAAGGTCAGCGGATAGAGCTTCTCATGATACCAAAGCTTGGCGAAGTAGAAACCAATGGGCTGCGGACTTCTGTGCCTGTCTGCCTCGACTTGTTTGATCAGCCAGGATAGGCCTTGATCGATCGTTTCACGCACCTGCTTGTCGTCAGACCAAGCCAACAGTGCCTCGACAGCCAAGGCGGTTTCTTCGTTGCTGCCGGGCCAGATATCGTCGTCCGTCGAGGTTTCTGTGCCACTGCCACCCCAACTGCCGTCAAGATTCTGCAACGCGAGCAGGGCCGCGACTGCGCGCTGCGCAGTCTCGTCGTCACGCCGGTTGAAGGCCCAATATGCCAATAGAACCTTCGCCGTGCCGTAAACCGGATTGTCTTCGTGCGGATGATGTTGGTTGCCAAACCAAAGCGGCAGCCACGTACCGTCTGGTTGTTGTGTCCGCGCGAGAAAGCGAAAACCTCGCTCAATCGCCCGCGCACCACGGCCTTGGGGAACTCGGTCTCGCCAAGCTCGCAAGGCACGCAGCACATGCGCGGTCAAGTCGGTACCGCTGCGATC
>JAGQPK010000551.1 GCA_020426755.1 Planctomycetales bacterium | reverse complement strand
GCGCATTACCGGCACACAAGAAGTCGACGCGATGACGCTCTTCAACGTGCCAGACGTTCGCATCAAACGCGGTACCGGCGAGTTGCAGGCCAGCGGGCCAGGCCGCGTGGTCGCCGTGCGCCGTGGTTTCAATGGAGAACTGAGCTTCGTCCGCTCCGATCAGGGGCAACCAACGGCACCGAGTGACAGCCAGTTGACCTACTTGCAAGTTGACTATCAACGTCAGATTCGTGGCAACCTGGATCGCCAAGTCGTCGAGTTCTCCAACCGAGTGGAAGTGATCTACGGCCCCGTGCAGAGCTGGAACGAAACCATTCGCCAAGATGCGCCGCTTCGCAAGACGGACGCGCTGCTGAGTTGCGATCGGCTGACGTTGGCCGAGGGCATGCGTACCACAGAGAACAAGCGCACGATCGATTTGCTGGCCCAAGGCAACACCGTCGTCGAAGCCAAGCTGTTCACCGCATACGGTGATCGGCTCTCATACGAGCAGTCAAAAGACCAGCTGGTTCTGGAAGGGACCGGCAATTCTGATGCGACGCTCGTTTACCACTCTCGCGTCGGCGCGCCACAATCGAAGCAGGTGGCACGAAAGTTCATGTACTGGCCCAAGTCACACTCGCTGGCCATCGACAACGGTTTGATCACCGACTTGAACGACCTGCAAGGCTTTGGCCGATAAAAATCGAGTTCGGAATGTTGATTGCTGATTTTTGATTTTCGAATTTCGGCCGCCAAGCAACGGGTCGAATCGATACTTCAACATTCAAAACTCAGCATTCATAATTCAGAACTCCTGACTCTACGCGGCCTTCCACCAAGGGAAGCTGCCGTAGGTCGAGAGTTCCATGAACAGCAAGATGCAACCGATCAGCACGGCGACCATCGAGATGATCAGCATCACCGTGTAGATATCGGTGGGTTGCTTCTTCGCCGGCGTCAGAGATACCGCAGCACGCTTCGCGGGTTTCTCGCGTTTCTTCGCCGACTTCTTTTCCTTCGCCGGTTTGGCGGGCTTATCGGATTTCGGCTTTCGTTTGAACACGGTCACCCTCTTGAATCGGAGCGTTGCGATACTGAATACGGCCTACAGCACGGTCAGGAGTTACTCGCGTAATCTCAGCTCGTGCCAAGTACTTGTCATTACGGGAAACCACGATCGTGTGGCCGGGCTTTACACCGTCATCTTCACCGATCGAGACTTCAATGCTGTCACGGCCCACGGCAACCACTTGGCCCAGCACCTTAGGCGGCACATTGTCGACGGGCGAATTGATCGTTAGGTCATGCGCCTTCAAGACAGTCGTCGCGGCAGCGAAATCCTCGTTGATCTTCTGCAAACGCTGCTCGAGAATCCGCTTGACACCTTCCGCTTGATGCACCTGATCGGTCAGTTCCGTCACTCGCATAAACTGCTGATCACGGTCGTTACGAGCGGTACGAACTTCATCTTCCAACGTCTTGATCTGCGCGGTGACTTGTTCGAGCTGACGCTGAGCATTCAGCACTGCGTCGGTCGCCGCCCGCTCCTTCGCCAGCAACTCGTTGTACTGCTGATTCTTGGCTTCGAACTGCTGTTGCTTTTCTTGAACCTGGCTGTCCAAGCGAGCCAACGCCATGCGACGAGCCGCTCGCTCGTGCGCGAGCGCATTCTTCTGCTGCTCGATTTTGTCCGACAGTTCGTCGTTCGTGCTACGCAGCGTCGTCAAATCACTTTGCTTCTGCGTCGCCAATTCCTTCCAGTTACGATGGGTCGCGTAAACCATCATCGCAAACCCCATGAACAGAATGCTCATGATCAGGATGAGGACGGTAAAGATCTTTCCAACCAAATTCATTCGACGCTTCCTTTGAGCCTAGCTAGCGACGCCCGCTCCCCTCTATCTTGCCTAAGCCTGTAGGGGCAGAACCCTAGTATAGTCAGCCGATTTTCGGACTGTCAACGAAAGCAGGCTGAATAGCGAATTCAGGCAAAAGAAGAGAGGCGAAGCAAGCTAGGAGGCCAAGGAACCGTAACGCTCGCCACACACACGAGGGGGGAGCCGCAAGAATATCGAATGTTGAATTCTGAATTTCGAATGTTGAAGTGACCCCAGCACACCGGCACGGGGAGCAACTTCGATATTCGATATTCAACATTCAAAATTCGATATTCACTTCAATCCCGCTTTCCCGATGGCGACGAGTACCGTCACCAAGCATCCGGCGGCGAACATGTCGCCCCAGCGCGAATAGACGCTGTTGGCCGGCGTCGCCGGGAGCCAAAGTCGCGGCAGCAGGACTCCCCGGTCCCGGCGCGGGCCCTGTTCCTGGATTTGCCCCGTGGCGGCGATCGAGGCGGAGAAGCCAGTGTTCGCTGCGATTAGAGTGGGGAGATGTAGTTCGATGGCCCGAAACACGCCGCACGCCAAGTGGACATCCAACAAGCTCGATCCCCAAAACCAGCCGTCATTCGTTACGGTCACGAGAACGTCAGGATTGTCGCCTTGTGCGTCAAGTTGGTTGAACTGACGCCGCAGCAAGTGTGGCACGGTATTCTCGAAGCAAATGCACGGTGACAACACGACGTCGTTCACACGAAACGCGTGGGCAGTCTGGCCTTCGGCGAGGCCGCCGGACATCGGCGTCAGGTAGTAGAGCCAAGGGAACCAGCGACCAAATGGCACGTATTCGCCGAACATCACCGGATGCATTTTGTCGTAGCGGTCCAGCACTTCGCCCTGGGCACTCAGATAGACGCACGAGTTGTATCGTCGCACTTCGCCTGCCACGAAGTGGTCCCACCCCGTGCCCACAATCATGGGCGTCTTCAGTTGTTGCGTCGTCCAATCGACGCGCTCCTTAACGACGCCCTTCAGCTCATCCAGGCGCTGCCGCAATTCCTCCGCCGTTCCGTCCCAGCCCGGAAATCCAGTCACTGGCGGATCGTAGCTCAACATATTCTGGTTGGCGCTGAACATCGACTCAGGCCAAATGATGACGTCGACTGGCGGATACATGAGCGACTTGCCGGAAAGTGCGACGTAATCAAAGAAAGCGTCCATCACCCGTTGTTCGTCGCCATCAAACTGCGTATCAAGCGAACCTTGAATGAGCGCTGCGTTCAAAGTGCGACTGCCAGGATCCGAGGTCGGTTGCAGCGTAACGATGCGAGTCTGCCCGTACATCCAGCAACCGGCCAAAGTCAACAGACTGATGACGGGTGCCAGCCAACGCCATCTCGGTGCCGGCTGTTGATCGCCGCGTGGCAGCAAGGTCTCAAGGCTGGCCGCCACCAGGATCACAACGAATGACACACCATAGGCACCAACCAAGTCAGCAATTTGGAGCAGCGGCGTGAGCTTGACCTGAGTATGGCTCAGCAGCGACATGGAGAAGCCCGTCAGAAGGTAACCGCGTACCAGTTCCAACCCCGTCCAGGCCACTGGTGCCGCTAACCAGCTGGGCAACTTCAACTGCCACATCAAGCCTCGTGTCGCCGCGACAAACAAGGGGACATACACCGCCAAGTAGACGGCCAAGAGCCACCAACCAAAGTACGCGGACCAGTGCGGCAAGCGGATCCACTGCACCAGTAGCAGCGAGTACAGCAGACCGACGAAATAAAGCCTTCGGTAAGGCCGGCGCAAATGCCAGGTTTGCGTCGTCGCAAAACGAATCCAGCCAATCGGAGCCAGCCATGCCAAGAGCCACCAACCGACTGGCGGATAGGCTAAATAGAGCAAGACCGCGACACCTTCCAGCATCAGCAGATCCAGCCACTTGCGCTGCCGTGACAACTTCTCGTCAGTCGCAACGGAAGCATCGGGGGTAACGCTGCGAGTTGATTCCGCGACCTGATCCGTCATCGCGCATCGTATCCGTTCTGCTAGAGTTCCAGAAGCTCCAACGACTCGCCCACTGCGTACGTCCGATCGCCTGCGGGAAAGAAAGCCAAACAGTCGGCAGCGCAAACCGTACGCAAATCGGCCGACCCTTGCCAATCTAACGGACGTACCGCCGGGCACGCTTGACTACGCTCATGAGCCAACAACGATGTGTCACAAGGTTGCGTGTTGCTCGATTGCACGTAGGCTACTGGCCAGTACGCGGGACGCGGTCCCTGTAAGTGGAAGGACTCCGTCAGCACGCCGCGTCGCTGCTCCGCATTCCAATCGGGGTCACGTCCCGACATGGTCAGCAGGGCCGGAGCCACTAGCGTCAGAAAGCACACCAGGCCGCTCACGGGATTCCCTGGCAACCCGAACACAAGTCTTCGCGT
>JAGQPK010000550.1 GCA_020426755.1 Planctomycetales bacterium | reverse complement strand
CCGGAAAAAAAACCGACGCTAAGGCGTTACGGCGAACTGTACACGCATCGCTGCGAACGAACGTCACGTTGCGTTACGTTACGGCGCGTTACGTCGCATGTCCAAATCAACAAGAACAAAAAAATAGAGTCGCCTGGAACAGGCGACTCTGTCTCGTTGTTTCATGCAGAAGGAGTTGCTTCGGCCACTGGGTCGACCGATGCGGATCGCAGCCAATGCTGGCCGCGGCATCCGGCTTACATCTTCTTTGCAGTCTTCTTCTTTGTGGTCTTCTTCTTAGCGCCCTTTTTCTTGGCACCCTTCTTCTTAGCGCCCTTCTTCTTAGCACCCTTCTTGGCAACTTTCTTCTTAGCTGCCTTCTTCTTGGTGCCCTTCTTCTTGGCGCCCTTCTTCTTCACTGCCTTCTTTGCCGACTTCTTCTTGACCACCTTCTTGGCGGTCTTCTTCTTGGCGGTTTTCTTCTTGGCCACAGTTCGTCCTCCGATGAAAAAAAGTTCGGCGAGTTCCGTCTCGGTCGCGTCCGTTATACGACTGCTGACGAGTCTCCCTCACCTCCAAACAAATATCCTTCCACAACTGGGAAGGGTCGTATCCATCACGAAGTCATTTGTCGAGTCGTTGACCAAGCCGCATCAAGCTTACGATGGTTTGAGCAATCGTATGTTGCTCACGTTGTCTTCGACGCGGTGTAACTCGAGTTGTGTGTCAATCTTTAGAACCACAACAATATTCGTCAACCCCAAGTTCTGAATTTTTGCAGAAAGTTTCTGCATTGCAAGAGGCGTCGCGCTGAAATCTTGCATTTTGGTGACTTGGGTAAGACTAACGCGTGTGACGTGTTGTTGTCACTCGTGTCTGTGAGAACAACGGATGCGCAACTTTACAACGCGCGCGCATCACCATGGACGATTGTATCCACCGCCGCTCATGAACGGTTGCAATGCTTGGTAACTCGAATAGCCAAGCATGCCGAACATCAGTCCCATGTAAGTGTTTTGATTCTTGAGACTGTAGATGCACATGATTGCGGCGGCGACAACGGACAAGATGAGTGAGTGTTTTATTGAATCACCTCGTCCGAACATTACGAACAGGTGTCGCGCGATCTGTCCACCATCGAGTGGATAGATTGGCAGGAGGTTGAGCAGCGCCCAATAGGTGCTGATGTAGAGAAAGTGGATGACGAACAACAGCAGGTTGACTGAGTCGATCATCGGATAGTTCGGCAGCGGTATCAGTTTGGCAAGAAAACCGGATACGGGAACACCGTGACGAGTCAGCAGAAGCACGATTGCCAATACGATGGCACCTGCGAACTGCGCAGCCGGACCTGCGGCGGAAATCACAATCTGACTTGCCGACGAGCGTGCGCGTCCCATGCCGTAGCCGCTGGGAATAGCCAAGCCACCGAATTGGTAGAGGACAATGTGCGAATCGACGCCGTAGTAGCGGAAAGCAAAGGCATGTCCAAGTTCGTGAATCAAGATGGACACGAAGGCGGCAATGATCCAGGCCACTAGGAACTGCGGATCCACGCGTCCCATGATCTTGCTGCCGCCCCAGCCTAGCATGCCGGTCACAAACCAAAACCAGGGTGTGATGCGGATAGGAAAACCGAACAGCTGAAAGTTGATGTCGCCGGGACTTTCGGTAGGTTCGCCGATAAGCACGATGCAATTCTCCCGCGGTCTGAGTCCGCAGCGCATCGAGGGGACGCGCTGTCAAAAACAAGGTAACGTGGCGCATACCGCTTATAACAGATTGCACGCTGCGCGGCAGCAACTGCGATTGGCAGTGAAATTGTCTACAGCGCCGCCGAGCTAGGCCGCTTGCGATGGACGGTAGTGTGTTCGTCGAGACGGTGCGAGATGCGCGCAGACTCCCGTGATCACACGCGCCGCGCGTAGACTCGCCCCCGGTTCGGCAAAGCCGCGCTTCAGGTCATCCAGTTGTTGCTGTACCCGCGCATGAGCCTCGGTATCTTCGAGCCAAGCAACCAAATGCTGACTCATCTCCGCTGACTTGTCTTCGCTGGTCAAGTATTCCGGAAACGGTACGTCGTCGGTTCTCGCGTCGTACAGCTCGCCACGAGAGCAGTAACGGTTGTCGGCAGCCAGCAGGTTAACGAGTGTAATGAACCGCACGCGTCGAAAGAATCGCTGCACGAAGAATGCGATGCTGCTCACGCGATAGTGGATTACGGTCGGCTTGCGATGGTAAAGCAACTCAAGCGACACGGAACCCGAACATGCTAGACAGGCAGTAGCGGCGCGAATAATCTCGCCAGTGCGTGCGCAGTGGACGGGAATCTCCATTTGCTGCGCTGCGACAAGCTCACGTGCCATGTTCGCTTGTTGCTCGTTAAACGAAGCAATGGCAAAGCGAACGTGGGGATGTGCTTCACGAACTCGTTGGGCAGTGCGTAGAAACGCCGGCAGGTTGGCAGACACCTCTTGTCTGCGCGAACCGGGTAAGATCGCAACCAAAGGTGTCACGTCCGTTTGCAACTCGCGCAGATAATCAGCATCCAGCTGCTGTTCAGCCATCTCGTCAAAATAGGGATGGCCGACATACTGCGCGTCGCAGCCTCGCTCACGATACCATTCGGTCTCGAACGGTAGTTTGCAGAGTACATAATCGACTAGCCGTCGCATCTTGCGAATGCGCCACGGAGCCCAGGCCCACATTTGAGGAACGCCGTAATAAAAGACGGGAATTTGATGAGCTTTCGCGCGGCGTGCGATCCACCAATTGAAACCAGGGTAGTCGATCAGCACAACCGCGTCCGGACGTTCGTGTCGAAACACCCAGTTCGCTTCGCGAATCAAATTCCAAAACTTCGGTAAGTTCAGCAATGCGTGGAGGAACCACATGACGGCGAGTTCAGTGAGATCTGCTCGCAGTGCAACGCCGGCCGCCGCCATCTTCGGGCCGCCAAAGCCGATGCAACGGACGCCCGGCAATTCGTTCTGCAACGCTCGGGCCAGGTTGGCACCGTGCAAGTCACCGCTCGGTTCGCCAACCGAGAAGAAGATTGTCTTCGTACTCAATGAATTCCCTTTCGCCGCGCACGCTGACTTCCTGCCAGATTCTGCGGGGCGAAGTATCGCAAAGGCGACAGCTTGTGAACAGGGCAATTTGCGGGGACCGCGTCGACAACCATAGCTGCGAGGCGGTGCTTGTAGCAGAGCTGCTGCGAGAGTCGCCACACGGGTAAGCATTCGCGGTGGCTGCAGCGTGTGAGAAAACCGCGACGACGCCCGTCGTGTACAGGCGTCGTCTGCGGATGCAAGCTTACGCTACTTGGTCTCTTCCTTCTTCGCCATCTTAAAACCCTTCTCGAAGGACTTATCGTTGAAGATCAATTCGAGCTGCTCATCTCCCTCACGCTTCTCGGCGGCACCCTTACAATTGGGGCAGCAAAAGCCGACCTTCACGCCGTCAATCTCCACCGTTTGTTCAGCATCAACGGCTTCGCCCGACATTGGGCAGCCTGATTGCTTGGCCTGACGCGTCGCGAACAACTGGAAGTTGGCCTTCGACGCATACTTCTTGCTATCTTTTTCGAAGGCCGTTGGGCAGCCTGGGCAGCAGAAGTAGACCAAGCCGTCTTTGTATGCTGCCGTAGCTTCCGGATTAACCGGCTTGCCCGAAACGACACATTTGATCTTCTTGAAGTCGACCGGCTTTTCCTTGGCCTCATCAGCAATCAAGCTGCCTGCGGCCACGAGAGCGACGACGGATAACAGAGTCAGAATGCGCGATTTCATAAGTTTCCCCTTCAATTTGCGAACCTAGCGACGACCCGTGCTGCGGAACGAATCGGTTTGGACAAAATGACGCACTTCCGCGAAGTTTATCGTATACGCTGGACGGTTTCCATTGCCGAATTTGGGTGAATTCGGCGCCTTCGTCATTTTCGCGAGATCTTGCGGGGTTCAAGCACCGTCGATTTCGTGCTCGTGCTCGTGCTCGTGCTCGTGCTAGCCTGGTAGTCGCTGCGGTCCCAGATGATTGAACATCAATTCGAGATAGGAACGGCGTTCTTGGCGATCTAGTTCCAGGTGTTCAGCTAATGACTCGAGCGATTCCTTGGCACGCTCAAGGTGCTCGAGGTCGCTGGTCGTTTCCAGTTCGACGAAACGTCCAATCTGATCGATCTCGTCCACACAGATCTCGATTGGATATCCTTTCCATTCGAAGCTGGCTTGTCGACGCTGCTTGTGAACCGTCATGAGCGGCTTGAAGCCGAGCAGATCGAGCAGTGTTTGAATG
>JAGQPK010000054.1 GCA_020426755.1 Planctomycetales bacterium | reverse complement strand
AATAGGGCAAGTCAGGAATGAAGATATCGATGAACTCACCGGTATTCGCATCGAATCGCAGAATTGAATCTTGTGTTGCGACATACAATCTGCCGTCGGGCCCCATCGCTATGCCCTCCGCGCCATGGGCCGGATTTCCTAGCCCGAAGCGTGAGTCAGACAAGTCGATGAAGACGCCGACTGCCTCGCCCGTTTGACCGTCATATCGCCAGATGAGTCCAGGGTCCCGCCGCGCAAACAACAAGTCGCCGTTCGGCAGGACTGCGTGCGCATCGTACGCATCGCGCGTATCACCCGTCACGACGTATCCCATGCTCTGTACGTTCGCATTGGTAACGTCGAATCGTTCGGCCCAGGTTCCGAAGCCGCTGAAGGAATAGAGGAATCCATCCGGTCCAAACTCAAGCTGCTGCGGTGTCCAGGTTTCCACGCCGACCGGTGTGCTCGCGACGAGCGTACCATCGAGATCGAACCGTGAGATATGCATGCCGACGTCGGCTATTCGGTGTGCCACGTAGATGTCATTGTCGGGCCCGATCGTTACGCTTACGGGCCATTCGACGTTGACAAAATCTGAAATCAGCTCACCGGTAGCCGCGTCGAAGCGAACGAGCCGATTCGTCCACAGGCTGCTGGCGATAATGAACGCGTCGGCGCTGTCTGCTTCGAATTCGGAGAATTGCAGGGCGACAACGAAGTCACGCGAAGTAAATTCACCGTCGCAGTTCCAGTCGCCGTCATCCCAATTGGAACTACCAACCGCACCGTCTTCATAGTGACCGCGCGCCATGATGCGAACCAAGTCCGAAGTATCGAAATCACCGTCGCCATTCGCGTCACCATAGGGAACACGCACAAGTTTCTCGATTAAGAAGTGGTAATCCAACAAATCGCTGGCGCCATCGCCATTAAGGTCGTAAGCGGGTTCCGTCTGAGTTCGCCACGCTCGGCAGAATACATCGATGTCCGTCGTATCAACGCGTTGATCCAGGTTGAGATCGCCGGGCTCATGGTGATCGACCACGTTGACCTGCACGACAATCCCCGTGGCGTCGCGCGGCGAATTGATTAATTCAGCGACTCCGTCTTGATTCAAGTCAGCCGCGAATACCAGGTTTTCGAAGCCCTCCGTAAGTTCTAAGAGAAGGAAGTTGCCGAGACCGTCTTGATTATCGTAGATGGCCGTGAATTGTGGGGGCAAAGCAATCGCTGGGTTAGATGAAGAGACTAGTTGGGCGACGATGTCCAAGTCGCCGTCGCCATTGATGTCTGCGACTTCGATGCGATTTGCGTAGCCGTCCCGAGCGAGTTCGACGGCGGGCTGCCAGACGCCCTGCTGATTCTCGTACTTCAACAACGATCGCTCGGAACTGACGACAAGGTCCCAGTCACCATCACCGTCGAGATCGGCCAACTTGGCGGCATCAACGGAGTCCGTGATCTCGTGACGAGTGAACTCACCATCATTCTGCAGATAAAGTGATACGATTTTCGATTGGCCAAGTTTTAGGAAGTCGAAGTCACCATCGTTATCGAAATCCAGTACTTGAACAATCCGACCGGCCCGAAGTGGCACAGAGTCTTCCGCACTCGACGCAAAATTGCCCGCCCCCAGGTTGCGTACCCAAGTCGTTGAACCATTCGCATCTGTGAGGAGTAGATCGTTATCGCCATCGCTGTCGTAATCGAGTGACCGGATGGCCCCTAAGCCCGTGGCTATCGACGAGAGCACGGAGTGCGCGTTGTTCGTGACGACCCCATCGACTGTTTCATACCAAGTCAGCTCATCCGCGCGATCCAAAGAGTTGGTTGGCGAGTAGCGGCGCGTGGCGACGACCCAATCCAGATCGCCATCTCCATCGAGATCTGCCGCTTGGGCCAAGTACGCATCGCCAGCGTAAGGCAACTCGTGAGGCACGAAATCTGCCAAGGTAGCTTGTTGTTCGTACCAAGCCTGCAGTCCGACGATATCGAGCTTGCCGTCACCGTTCATGTCGACCAGCGCTTGGGCCAATTCAGTTTGCGGTGCCGCCAACGGCTCTTGGCGTGTGACCAGGTTCTGCTGCGGATCAAACAATGCGTAGTGCCCATTGCCGGTCTCGCCATTCAGCCACAAGATGTTGATGCCGCGGGCATCCGCGTCGACACTCACGGAGTACGGCGCCGTACCTTCTGTCGGTTGCGAAATGCTGAAGGTCGACTGAAAAACACCGTGACCATCATTACTCAGCAACGTGACTTCGGTGCCTTTGCGCAGCCATACATCAATGTCACCGTCAGAGTCGACATCCATCGGCCAATGGTCTTCGCCCACAAACGGAAACGGATTCAGTTCCGACATGACGGCGTTGCCCAGGTTTTCACTCCACCCCGTCGAGTCGACTAGGTCGAGATCACCATCGCCGTCCAAATCGGCTGTACTCGATCTCCAAGTGTTCCGGCGAGTTGAATATGATGTCGAGGCGGCTCGCACAATTTCCGGCATAATGAACGCGCCGTCGTTTTCGACGATGAACGGCAAGCGACCGGCGTCGTCATCATGAATGTCATGGTTAACAAACTGGTCGTTCACCCGTTCCAGCCAACCCCGCACCTGAATGGTAATGTCATAATTGTAGTCGTACCAAAGGTCCCAATCGCCATCTCGATCGACGTCACTGAGAATACTGGCCGGCGCCGCGATCCTCTGGATTTCGCCGAAATGACCATGTCCATCGAGGTTCTCAAGCCAAACTGTGCTGGAAGATGAGCCTCGATCGTTAACTACCGTCGACATGATCAAATCGAGATCGCCGTCCTGATCAAAATCGATTGCGTATTCCGGCATGTAAGCTTCCTGCTCACGCGGTCCAGATGACGGCCGAACGCCCGGTAGGGCTTCGATCATTTCCAAGCGGTGGCTTTCGTGATTAAGTCGAAAGATGCCGTTGGCTTTTGTCCAGTCTCGCGTGACCAGAGCCTTCCCCGCCGGCGATGTCAACACGTATTCATTGACACCATCGCCGTCAAAATCGGCAGCGATCGCAATGGCGTCGCCATCGCCCAGGGTCGGCACAATCGGCTGGGCGGCGAACATCGAGTCGGCAGCTAATAGCTCGCGACGTTCCAGTGGTTCAAGTGATGCGCGGAAGCGGCGAAGTCGACCCATAACGTCTCCCAATGGATTTCGTGTACCGTCATTACCGCCCGGGCTTCGCTAGTCACGATCGTTGACGCATATAGATGTCTAAAGCTCCGGCCAGCGTGCACGTTCGCGCGTCCACACTCATTTGATTGAGTGTATCTCGACGCCCCCTCGGCGGCAATCGTTTTGCTCCGCGTTGTGGGGGGGGCGTGAACCGCGGAAGACGCGGAAGCGGCGAAAACCAGCGCGCTGTCCGGTCCTTCATCGCGTAGTAATTGTCGACGGTAGGCCGCGATTCATCGCCGGTATGTTGGACCGATGTGAGATCATGTCGCTTAGCTAGGTTTGACAGAGGGCTGGGCGACAACGAGTTCCATGATAAGGACGTTGGCCCGGCGTATCCGGCGATACAACGTTGCATGACTCGCCGTTGGGTTGAAAAATGGCTAACTATACGAGCGGATCGAGCTGCTTGTATGTTGCCGGTTGTCGAGGTCCGCCCGACAGTAAATTACCGTTACCGAGCCACCGTAAAACGCTAGACAAGTGAGATGGAGAAACATGAGCGTCGCAAATATCCGTGAGGTCTTTCCCTATCTTCGCGTCCGCAATGCTGATGCGGCCATCTCGTTCTACACGATGGCATTTGGGGCCAAGGAGAAATATCGGCTTGCCGAACCGAGTGGCCGGATTGGTCACGCCGAACTGATGTTCGGTGAGTTCATCGTGATGCTATCAGACGAGTATCCAGAGTACGGCATTCTGGGACCGGAAGCGTATGGCGGCACCGGTTCGTCGATTCATCTACATGTTGACGATGTGGATGCGATGACCAAGCAGGCCGCTGTTGCTGGAGCCAAAGTCACCATGGAACCGACTGACATGTTCTATGGCGAACGCACTGCCAAGCTGCAGGACCCTTTCGGTCACGATTGGATCATCGGCTCGCAGAATGAACATGTCACGCCGGAAGAGATACAGCGTCGCTTTCAAGAAATGGTGTCTCGCAATCAGCCTGAGTGAACTGCATCAAGATGCTGATTGACGTTTGCTGGGCGCGAGTCGGGGACACACGGTATGTTGCCGGGGAGTTTTGGCTCCGACGCTAGATCTCGGATTTCAAAATGAGTGCAGGGCGACAGTCGCGGAGCTGGAATTTGCACAGAAGACTGCATCGGGCGCGACGAGTTTCCTTGTCTCTCAGCATTCAGTTTACGCGACTCAGTTTGGTTCCTCTCCGTCCCGATGTCGAATTGCGCGAAGCAGATACCATCGACGGAGGGGGAACTGCGCGTTGCTCTATCGCAGAATGTGAACTGAGTGCAATGCAGTGTTCGCCGTTCGTTATGTTAGCACCTTGACCCACTGCCCAAGTCGGGAGCACAATGTCGAAGGCCTGTTGACGCAACATGGGGAGGCGAAATTCATGCTGGAGATTCCCGGCATCCTCGGTGGTAGCATTCGGCGACGAGACTTTCTGCGGCTGGGGGCATTCGGTGCAACGGCAGCGTGGTTGAACCAGTCGTTGGCGTTGGGTGACGTGTTGCATTCACCTAACGCCATCCGATCTTGTATCCTTGTGATGCTTTACGGTGGCCCTAGTCAACTTGATACTTGGGATATGAAGCCGCATGCTACGGCGGAAGTCCGTGGCGAATACAAGCCAATCCAGACGTGCATACCGGGGCGTTTCGTCTGCGAGCATCTACCGCAATGCGCAAAGCGTCTTGATAAGCTTTGTGTCGTGCGCACGATGCACCATGGGATGGCCAATCACAATTCCGCGATGTACCAGACGCTTATCGGTCGACGTCCCAAAACGGACCTCGACGTTCTGGGAGCGGACCGTGCGACCGATTTCCCGTGCGTCGGATCCGTTGTTAGTCATCTGTCGGCCATTGGTAAGTTACGTCGTTCGACCAACCCCCTGACGAATGTTGCCTTGCCGCATGTGATGCACAACGTCGTCGATCTCCCCGGACAGAATGCTGGCTTTCTGGGTGGACAACACGATCCCTTGCAAGTTACATCCGATCCGAACTCTGCTGGATTTCACGTTAACGATCTCCGTTTGCCGGCGGACATGACGACAAATCGTTTGCACAACCGCCTAGCACTCTTGCAGGCAATGCAGCAGAATTCGCACAACGTCGGGCTCCTTTCGCAGGATTCTGATTATCGGCGGGCATTTGACTTACTGCAAAACGATGTGGTGTCACGTGCCTTTCAAATCGAGCGTGAAAGCGATCAGATGCGAGATCGTTACGGGCGCAATACGCTGGGGCAAAGCCTGCTCTTAGCGCGAAAACTTGTGGAGGCCGGCGTTCGATTCATCAACGTGAACGACAAGGTTTACAACGGCCAGGACGCGAATTGGGATAGTCACGCCAACCTATTCGCGCGACATCGCGAACTCCTCAGCCCATTCGATCAGGGGTTCTCCGCGTTGATCGAGGATCTCGACCAACGCGGACTGCTGGACAGCACGCTGGTCATCGTTACTGGCGAGTTCGGTCGCACGCCCCGAGTCAACACGAGCGGCGGCCGAGACCACTGGCCCGATTGCTACAGTGCCGTAGTGGCGGGAGGTGGCGTCGCGGCGGGATCTACCTATGGCGAAAGTGATCGCACGGCAGCCTATCCGCTGACGACGCCCGTCACGCCAGGAGATGTCGTGGCAACGATTCTGTGGCGATTTGGTATCGACCCGCGGCTCGAAATTCATGATCCGTTGGGACGTCCAATTCCGCTGGCCGAAGGCAGTCCCTTGCGGGCGATCTTTACTTCCGCGTAACGCAAACGCGAATTGCACGGCACCGGTTATCCCGCGAGCCGTCTATAAGCTCGTTGTCGTACATCGCTTAGGCCGTGTTGATTTGAGTTGGCAGAGGACTTCGGTGAATATCGATAACGAGTTTACTGCGAAACGTCTCAGCCGCGTCTTCGAGTCGTTGTCGTTGACGGCACCAAGTACGCTGTTTGCCGAACTGCGCACACGCTACTCGGACAACTCCCGTGCCTACTACAACGTAGGGCACATTGAGCACTGCCTGCAAGAACTCGACAAATGTCCGATTCTTCCCGGCAACGTGAACGAATTGGAACTCGCGATTTGGTTCCACGACGCCGTGTATGACACGCGTGCTTCGGACAATGAGCTACGTAGCGCGGATCTTGCTGAGCAATCGTTGCGCGCCTGCAATGCGACAACTAATACGATCTCGCAAGTGCGTTCGTTGATACTCGCGACGACTCACGACCTGCCGGGCATCACTGTCGATCAACAGATCATGTGCGACGTCGATCTGAGTATGCTGGGCGTACCTCCAGCTGTCTACATGCGACTTGAAGCGGCGATCCGCCACGAATATGCGTGGGTGCCCTGGCACGAATTTGCTCAAGGGCGAGCACGAATCCTGCGGCACTTGCTCGATCGACAGGCGATCTACGCGACACCCTGGTTCGCGGAACACTACGAAGTGCCGGCACGCCAAAACCTTGCTGAAGCTATCGCGCGCTTGTTAAACGCGGAATGAGCGAATGAATATCGAAGTGACTTCGCTCATGGCAACGCTTGACCCTCGAATTAAACAGTGACGCGAGGCTGCCAGAGTACTCGTCCGCGACTGATACTCAGCGTCAGCAAGGCAGTTACTGCGAGCACTGTACACGAAGGCTCCGGCACGGCTTGGATCGCGGCGCGTACACCTTGCTCATATCCACCATCTGCAAACGCGACGATCAGGTCGCTCGTGTCGAAGTCGCCGTCTGCGTTCCAGTCTCCTTCGGCCCACCCCGAGTTGCCTGGAATGTCGTCTTCATACTCACCGGCACCGAACGTGACGATCAAGTCCGTGCTGTTGAATTCGCCGTCGAGATTGGCGTCGCCAAACCATGTGTACCTTAGGTCCTTTATCCAAACTTGATGATCTTGTTGATCAACCACCTTATCGCCGTTTAGATCGAACGATGGTCGCGAGTGATCGTGTTGTGGTGCCAATAATTCGGCAGTCAAAGTGTCGATATCGACCGCATCCAAAGCGTTGTTACCATCAAAGTCACCCAACGGACCGATAGGTGTGAATTCGAATTGCATGATGGGATAACGACTGTCCACCTGAGCTACTCCATTAATCGACAAGATGACACGCCCGCCGGCGGGAGCAGCATCCCATTGAGGCGGTTCCGAAAAGGCGAATGGGGCGTCGAAGTCAACAAATAGGTTTCCTTCGCTGGGATGATAGGTAAACGGTGTACTCAGAGGAATTGTAAAGTCAAATGGACGCGGGCTGGCACCCGTGGGACCGTCACTCGAGGTTTCCAAGTCACCCTGGAACACAACCGTTACGTCGTTGGCTGCTTGCAAGTTGGCGTCCAGGTTCGGGAGTAGCTGCTCGGTTGTCGTCGCCAGGCTTACCGTCAAATCGGGATAGAGCGGGGCCGCAGCTTGAGCAATCGCTTTGGGACGCACGGCAAGTTGAGTGATTTGAACTCGCTGCGGAGGAAACTCCTGGGCATCGTAAACGATATGGAACCGGAAGTTGCCGGGAGAGACCGTACCTAGCGTCGAGGGTCCCTGTTTGTTGGTGAACTCCGACGGTATGACGATTGAATCCGCGTAGGATGAGACGCAACTGGCGGCAAGCACTGCCCCAAAAGCGAATGCGGCTTGGAAAAACTGTCCGAATCTATGGTAACCCATTTGTTGCATCTCCATGTCAATCGCCCTTAACGACGATGGCGTTTCAACGCGTTGTCGCACGAGCGAAACAATTACGTCGGCTTGAACTCAGCCGAAAGCAGTCGTGAAATCCGCCATGAGTTACACTGCAGTCGACATCGAGAATCGACAGCTTAATTGGGAAAAAAGGAAAAAGAAGCGACTAAACGCGAACGATCTCACGTTGCGGTGAACGTCAGTCGGCAAGTTCGCCGAAAGGCATTAGCCCAATGACACTCAGTTGAGCTCCACTCGCGGCGTCCCCCCTCCCGCCATGAAGTCTCAACTGCCTTGAATCGCGCAGTACGGGAGGGGGATTCAGGGGGAGGGCGATAGTCACGGAGTTGTTCGCGGCACAGAGGCCTTCAGCGCGTACGATGAGTAAAGCACAGCGTCCGTTGTGGTTCCCTGTCATTGGGCGTTAGCCGCGGTTCTCGCTGGAGCTGGAGAGTCAGCGCCGGGACAGAACCGACGCTAACGCGTTGCGGCGAACTACCTCACGTTTGGACGAACTACCGCACGTTGCGGCGAACTAAGTGCGTTTCTGTGTTGCCACTCGCGCTTTCAACACGCGACTACTCTAGCGACGCGTCTTTGAGCCAATCCCATCCATTAGGATTGCGGTTAATCCAATAGACTTGGAGCCCGCCCGTTTGATTGCCGCTCGTGCCAACAACGAGGCATAGGCCTTTGCTGGGTGACTCGTGGAACTTAAGCGCCTTGACACGGTCCGGCGCGGTTAACCGGCCGATCTCTTTCCACGTACTCGTGTTCCAAAGCTTCACCTCGGTACCAAACGCTCCGGTTGCCAGCGTGGCGCCATCGGGGCTAACCGTAGCGGCCTGTAATGGCATGGCGTGCATTTCAATCGTTCTTTTGGCAAGATCATCGAGATAGACGATCATTTCTCCCGCGACAAACCAGCGAGAGTCCGGGGAAACGACCAGCGTGAAAGTGCCTTCGTCACGATCTTGCACGTACGTATCTCGGTCTTTCACAAACAGCGTTTTGCGGAGCATGGGACGGTTGGCAGTAGAGACATCCCAAATAGAGACGCGTCCGCTCCATTCCGTCGTAATCAACCATTTGCCGTTGGGTGTATACGCAAGTCGATTGACATGTCGGTTTTCTGAATACTGCGGAAACTCATATTGCCACTCGATTGTTGCCTGGGCAACATTGTAAATGAACAGATGTCCCTCGGTTCCAATCGCGAGGCGTTCACCGTCAGGCGAATAGAACACCGCGCCGATTGATTCGGAAAGTTGCCTTTGTTGCAAGACCGCGCCGGTATCGCAGTCGGAGATGCGCAGCGTGCAGTCCTCACCACCGGTTGCGAAGTGAGGAGCTTGAGGCGCGAACGCAATGCTGCGGAAGCGGTAGTTGCCCGTCGGCCGACTGAGTTCAAATGCCTGCGATTGTCCGCTGCTGAGATTCCAACGAATTGGGACTTGGTTTCCCCCCGGAAAAATCAAATAATCGTCCTTTGCGTCGAGGCAGTCCGGCCACGCGATCTCCACCGTTTCATTAACTTGCTCAGCTGGCTGTACGGCGGTATCACAAACTTCGACGACATTGTCGCCGTTCACGATCAGATCGTGTTCGTGATTGCTGAAGGCAATTTGTAGGACGGGTGATTTACGCGGACATTGCCAAAGAAGTTGTGGCTCGTCATGTTCTAGGTCCCAAAGTTCGAGCCCCTTCCATACGCTCAGCGCAAGTCGACGGCCATCGGGCGAGACACAACAGGCTTGAACTGTCCGGAGTGGCAATGCAGGGAACGGAGTGGTCGGAGACTCATCTGTTGTGATGCGAACGGGCGTCAGTTCTCGTGGGCTGCCAACGAGTAGATATTCTGAATTGACAAGACAAACGTGTCTCAGGTCGAGCGCCCATGTATCAACGTCGACAACTTGCCGCTCACGTGTCACCGTGTTCCAGACAATCACACCTTCTTGATTCGCTGCTCGTACCAAGATGATCCGCTGCGAATCGGGGGCAAACGTGAGCAGACGCACGTCAAGTTCTTTGTGTGCGATTTCGAAGACTTTCACTTCTGTCAGGTCTCGCGGCGCGTCAGCACTCCAATACTCCAGGACGTCATCCTGACCAAGACTCGCATACGAGCTGGTGTTGGGCGAGACCGCGACCAGGTATGCTGGCCGGACTGAGATCTGATCGAGTCGTTTGTTTGTTGTGTCGTAGGACCAGACACCATTGTCGCCCGCGATCAAGACTTGCGTTCCGTTTGGCGAGATGGCGACTGCCTTCGTGTCGACGGTGAGCTCGACTTGTCCAATCGTTTCACGATTCATCAGGTTGATTATCGAAAGTCTGCCATGGGCGTAGCTTGCCAGCACGCGTCCATCTGCACTGACGCACCACGGACCGCTGGTTTCAGTCAGCACGGTACTCTTCATGCGTTCGCAGATACTGGCGAGCAGATACCAGGCAATGTCGCGATAATCTGACTTCGTTGGAGAGTCGGGAATGTTTTCGAGTAGCGCACTGTAGACTTGCGCTAGATCAGATCCCGTCCAGGCGGCGAAACCGACCCACATACTGTTGACGTAACCAAGTGCATCGCTTTGGTTTCGCGCCTGGCTAATGAGGGCACTGCTTACGCTGAGGACCAGGGAGATCAAGAGAAGCGTCGCCATCAGGATGAATGAGTAGGACGGATTCCGACGAATCCACTTATTAATTCGTTGAGGAATCGTAACTCGTTTCGCGCTGATCGGGCGGTTCTCCAAAAAGTTACGAAGATCGTCTGCCAACTCACCCGCCGACTGGTACCGATCTTCCATGTCTTTGGAGATCGCCTTGACGATGATGGTTTCCAATTCGGGAGGCACCGTGGGCACGAGTTTGGATAGTCTCAGGGGGTCCTCAAAGGCGATTTGCTTCAGTAGGCGTTTGCGATCCATCTCCGGATATGCCGGTGTCAAGGCGATTAATTCATAAAGCGTGATGCCCAACGAATACACATCGGCACGGTGATCGACTTCGACGCGTATCGCCAAGGCCTGCTCGGGCGCCATGTACCGCAATGTTCCGAGCATGTCGCCACTCATGGTGATTCCGGCGTGTGACTCGACTCGCGCCAGACCGAAATCGGTTACATACAGCTTGGTCGCGCCGTCGATCATCAGATTGCCCGGCTTGATGTCGCGGTGAACGACTCCTAGCTCATGAGCGTGTTGAAGCGCACCTGCTGCTTGAATCCCGAGTTCGGCGACCGAGCGGAAATACTCGCGCCGCGTACTCGAGCTGCCACCAAGCGGCGTTCGTGCAGCCGAACCACTGGCAGGAGTCGGCGGCGCTGCAAATTGTTGTTTGGCGTCGTTCCGCGCGCTGGTTACTTCTTTCGCCGCGTCGCCAGAAAGTGAAACCGCTTCCGACAGAGAATCTCCGTCCAGGTCATACTCCGGTTGGAGCGACGTAAGTCGGCGCAGTGATGCGATCACCTCTGATAGATTGCTACCGCGGATAAGCTGCATTGCATAGAAATGAATGCCTCGCTCCTGGCCCACGTAATAAACGGAGACGATGTGGGGATGGTCCAACGCCGCGACGGCACGTACTTCGTTCTGGAAACGTTGCAGACGGATTTCGTTGACGAGTCCCGCACAGGGAAGAACTTTTAACGCGACCCGCCGCGCCATCGATAGTTGCTCGGCCTCGTACACGACACCCATGCCTCCGCGACCAATTTCGCGGAGGATGCGAAAGTCTCCCAGACATTCCTGGGGCAGTTCTACCTCAACGTGATCGCTGGCGTGGACCTTCGTGTCGCGGACGAATTGCATCGCGGGGAATGTTCGCCGGATATGACTTGCCACGGTTGGATATCGTTTGGCGTAGGCTTCGATATCCGGCGACTGTCCGGCAGCGATTTCTTCAAAGTATTCGCTCGCCGCCTGACCAAGCAATTCCTCGCAAGATAATCGATTCAAATCGGACGTCGAATCAGAGTCCGTTGTCGATGATTCATCGCTCGTCACTGTGTGAGTCCCGCTTGGGCAAGTTTTTCGGAGAGTCGCAGTAATGCTCGCCCATAGCGTTTGCTTGTCGTTTTGAAATCGAGTCCCAAGAGTGTCGCGATTTCTTGGTTAGAGAGTTCCTCGGCGTGGCGGAGTAGGAGAATCTCCTGATCGAGCGACGACAACGTCAGCATGACATCATGAATCTGTTGTCGAATTTCTTGTTCGATCAGGAGCTTACTAGGGCGAGCGCTCAGCAAACTACGCGCTATCGCGGAAGAGGCATCTTGTAGTGATACTTCTCGCTGGACCGTTCTTTTTTGCGCGAAGTGCTTACGGCGATGTTCCACTAATCGCTCAATGGCCTTATGGCGCAACCACAATCGAAAGGTTGTTGGCCGACGTTCAAGAAAGTCATCCAATCTTCCCGCGGCCACCATCATGGTTTCCTGGACGATGTCCGACGGATCGACACGTCGCTGCAGCGCTGGCTCCATTCGCACGGCCAGCATCCGATTAAGATATTCGCGCTGACGATCCAAGAGCGGATCGATGGCAGTCCTGTCGCCTTGTGCGATGCGATCGAGCAGTCGCTTCGTCAGGTCGGAGTCGGACATTGGCCGTGACATGGCATCGTTTCAGAGTTAACTTCACAGACGTAGTCTATCGTCGCTTGATACCCCGTAGAAGCCTTAAATTGTCGACCGATAATTCTCTGAATTTGTTGGCGAAGGGATCGACAGTGGACTGCTTGACCCATGTGCGTGACTTTTGACGTCGATTCGACACGCGAGTCACGGGGTACCTAGCTGAGCAAAAGGTTTGTTGCGTCGGCGGGGTCGCTGTGCCGCCTGGGAACGTGGGCTCCTTGAGGCGCTTCGGCCCCGCGGCGCGCTGGCGAGGGAATGGCGTGCTCCGGGCAGCGTGTCGAATTGATCGCTGCGTTTCGGCCATATCCGCGAATTATTCGATGAACTATCTAAAACGTCAGGGGGCTCAAGTGAAGTTGTTACGATATCTAATCACGTGCCTGGGGATTCCAATGATCTGTAGCGCCGCCACTGGCCAGCTCTTGCCGGTGGTGCGGCAGTGGGACTTCGAGGGTGATAGCGACTTCGACCCAACGCAATGGTTGTTTGTGGCACCCACTCCACTGGGCGTCAACCAGGCTGTTGCAAGCCATGTCATCAGTACGGGAGAGGGACGCTGGATTTGGTCGATTGAGAGTCCCAACGAAGTGCTGGTTGGTGTGAACCACAGTATTGAGTTGACCGATTCGCTGGTAGAAACTCAATTCGATTTTGTGGGTTCTGGTGGTGGCATCAGTATGGGGTTTCTTAATCGATTTGGGACGGTTCCAAATCCAATTGACCCCGACGTCAACGCGCCGTTGGCGCACGGCTACTGCACGCTAGTTAGTCCCCAGACCATCACGTTAATCGACTTCGATTTCGCGCGAGACCCATCGGACTATGTTCGCG
>JAGQPK010000549.1 GCA_020426755.1 Planctomycetales bacterium | reverse complement strand
TTCGTCATATCGCCGGGACTCAGCATGTTTTCGACAATACTAATGTTGTCCGCGAATAGATTTCCCACGCGACCTGTGATGACGCGGCCGTCGTGAGTTGTGATATTCACGGCAGTGTACTGGTCGCTAATTACCTTGCTGGGATCGACAATCGATTCAAGCAAATCCTTGACGCTGAAACGGCCCGCGACGCCCGTCAGTTCAGGTCCGGCCAGACCGCCTTCTTGCTTGAAGCGATGGCAGGACGCACAAGCGACCGCACCGTAGACCTGTCGTCCACGTTCCAAATCGCGTCCGCTTGCCATTCCCTGTTCCGCCAATGGGACGAGTTCCGCTAACGTCCATTCTTTGACGAACTTGCGAGCGGCCAGCAGATCGAGCGGCGACTGCTGCACCGGGGCCGTTTCCAAGATCGGACGTAATGCTTCTCGTTCCTGATCGGTTAGCTTGTCGACTGCATTCTGCTTGATCGTTTGCAGCGAGCTGGCAAAGGTGTTGCCGCCGCGATAGTTCGCCGCCTTCTCGACAAACCAGCGGAAGTACTCTTCACGCAGCGGCATTGTCCAACCCGTCTGGCAGGCCCGCAGCGCCATCGCATAGTCGATCTGTTCTTCCTGCGTCGGCGCCTTGGCCATCAACGACATAATCTGTCCGGCGGCATCCGGCGCATCAAGGTACACCAGAAAGTTGGCCAACATCTGATTCAGCTCGCGCGAGCCAGCCGGGAACAGTGCCGAAAACTTGTCGGCCAGTGCCGCGCGATTGGCTTCACTGGGATGTCCCAGGCGGGTGAACGTTAGCGAGTAGGTGCGCAAGAGATTGATCTGTTCGCCATGGGCGAGTGCCGCGAAATCAATCTGATTAAGGGCAGCTAGGATCTTATCCTGCAGCCCGTCAGGGATAGCCGGATCACTTGCCTGACGATGGAATTCGTCGCGGCTGGTCGAACGCGCCAGCGCTGCCAAGGCCGTAATCGCTTTGGCTGGATCGGTTTCGCTGAGTGCCCGGTCTCGCCAGGTGCCTGGTGCCTGCCATTCCAAAGCGATTCGCGCCGCATGACGAATGGCGCGATCGCTGCTGCCCAAGTGTGGCCATGCCGCATCAATCGCCGCAGCGTCGGCGTGGCCGTGGAAGCTCTCGAGCTTGCTGCGCAGTTCTCGTTCCGTGGTGCCTGCAGCATTGGCCGTTACCGCGTTGTCAGTCGATTCGTCGCCGACGTAGGTCACACGGTACAACGCCGACTGTGTCTGACGACCGCCCACGGTGATGTACATCGCACCGTCGAGCGGATTGATGATGACGTCGGTAATGGGGAACGGTTGGCCGGTGACAAACTCTTCCGCTGTACCGCTGTAGCTGCCACCCTCGGGTGATAGATGGACGGCATACAGCTTGCCAAAGCTCCAATCCGCAATAAACAGTGCGTTCTGATATCGAGCCGGGAACTTGGCTCCGTAGCCAAACCCGATTCCGGTCGGTGAGCCGGGACCAATATTAATGACCGCGCCGAAGCTATCGAAGTAGTAGTCTGGCCATTTGCCCGCTCCGTTTCGCCAGCCGAACTCCGCTCCACTAATCACGTGGTTGACGCGAGTTGGGCGGTACCACGGATCGCCAATATCCCATTCCATGTCGGCGTCGAACGTGAACAACTCGCCGTCGGCGTTTATCGCTAGATCAAATTCATTGCGAAAGCCGTTGGCGATCAGTTCGAAGCTCTTACCTTCCGGATCGGTCTTCGTGATAAAGCCGCCCGGAGCCAACACGCCAGCCATGAAGCCAGTTTCGATGCGAGGCAGCAGATGGTCTTCGCTCCAGTGCAACGGCACACGCGAAGTCTCTGTCGGGAAGAAACGAGTCTGGTTGCCACACACTAAGTACAACGACTTGCCATCCGGTGCCGGGATAATTGCATGCAAACCGTGTTCGCCGCCACCATCGATCGCCTTTAGCAGCTTGACTTCATCGAACTTGTCGTCGCCATCCGTGTCGAGTACTCGGTACAAGCCGTGCTGCAAGCCGCCTTCATTGACGACGACGTACAAGCTATCGAAGGCGTAGAGCAGTCCGTGAGCACCGCCGATCTGCAAATCGATCGATTCCGGTTCAATCTGTGTACTACTATCGACGGCCGGCAGAGGAAAGCGGTAGAGCTTGCCGTTTTGATCTGAGACGATCATGCGCCCCTTCGGATCAACGCAAGTTGCGACCCAAGATCCTTCGCGATCTTTTGGCACCAGGTAAAGCTGTTCTAATCGGAAACCGTCAGCGACCGTTACGTTGCCAGCAGCAGCATTCTCTGCGGCGCTCAGCGACTTGATCTGAATATTTTTGAACTCGACGGTCATCGGTTCGCCCGCGTGTAGCTGCAAAGCCAAAATGCCTCGTGCCAAACGCTTGTCAGCCGTGTCATCGACGACTTCAATCGTTTGCTTGCCGTTGATGAAGTGTTGCAATCGGTTGCCTTGGGCGATAATCACATACTCGTTCCAATCGTTCGGCTTGATGGCCGCTTGGATCTCGTCCGAGTTACCAACGGAACCTGTGACTTCTTTGGTGCCGTCGGGTTTCCAACGCACGCGCTCACCACGTTCGGCCATAATGCCGCGACCGCCAGCGCCGCCGGCCTCGTCGTACAAGATGCCCGAGTAACGGGTGCCGGCTTCAAAGTCACCTTGATAGCCGCCCGCGACAAAATCGCCTTTGTTAATGCTGCGATATTGAATGCCTGAGTTGCCAAAGCCACTGTCGTTATTTGCAGTGATGCGATACGAGAGCCGTAGCTCGAAGTCGTCGACCAGCAGATCTTTGTCGCCGTCGCGAGCGATCAAGAAGGTGTTGCCTGGCGTGGGATGCTCAGCCGTCGTCTTGCCCACAATGGCGCCGTCAGCAACTGACCAGAATTCAGGACGACCGCTCCAGCCGGCCAAGTCACGACCGTTGAATAGGCTCGTAAAACCGGGCGCGGGCACGAAGACGTTTGGCTCGCGCCCTTCGCTGCGGGCAGTGACAATCTCCCGCGCATCGCTGGGGATGTCGGCGGGCTTGCCGAGTAAGGGCTCGAACTCGGTCGTCGTGGTGCGCTCGACTGGGCGTTCTTCGTCGCGTATCCGCATTGTCCCTGTCAACTTCAATACGGATCGGACTGGCATGTCATCCTTCAGGTCGATGGTCAACTCACCGGCAGGATTCAAGAACGCGGCACCGGGAGGTAAGCCACGGCCAGCGCCGCGGTTGGCCAAGTTCAGCAACACGTCGACGATGGGAGGCAACAACGTCAGCTTGTAGCCGGCGCCGTTCTGTTGGAGCTGTAGTCCTGGCGTTTTCAGCAAACTGCGGATGACATCGAGTGGCAGCTGCGAGCCGGTGGCTGCTAAGGGATTGTTGCGGTTACGACTGCCACGAGTGCCTCCCAATCTTGGTGCGGCTTGTTCCGGCGTCATCCACATCTTGTCGACAAGTACAGCGGTGTCACGGTTCTTACGCACGAACTCTAAGTTCGCCACTTCGGCGTGCAGCCAACCAGCGCTATCAAGTTCGCCCTTCGAACGTCGCGCATCGCCTCTTCCGCCGGTCTCTGTGGTGTTCCAGCGGAACCCACTCTGTTCCAAACGCTCGAGCGCCGACAGCAGTCCGTGAGCGGTTTCGGCGGACGAAAGCGATGCGGTCGGCGGACCGAAGATCGACTTCAGTTGCAGACTGCGAAACATGATCTTCATCGGCGGGCCGACATGCAGTTGCAACCCGATCAGTCCGCGAGCGGCACGACCCTTGGCGTCTTCGTCAATCACACCGCTCATGACATGGCCATTCACGACCTGCGTCAAACGATTGCCGATCGCAATCACATGGAGTTGATTCCATTCGCCCGCCTTCACGAACTCGGCCAGCGCCGCACCTTCGCCGAACGAACCGATTTGTTTGACTTGGCCATCGAGTGCGATGCGCGAGAACTGCCCGCGTGGCGCGAGAAAGCCCCGACCGCGTTCCTCATAGATCATGCCGGTGTAGTTATTCGCGGCATCGATGTCTGCCTGATAGCCACGCAGTGCCCACGGGCTGACGTCGGGAACTTGCGAGCTGCGGTATTGGACCCCACTATTGCCGGTCTCACCCAGTTTGAATTCCAGCTTGAGTTCAAAGTCGGCTGGTTCACCACCACGCCAGACGAGAAAAGTATTGGTCGACAGCTTATGCTCGGCCGAGGTCTCGCCGACAATCGCGCCGTCTTCTACTCGCCAAAAGCCAGGTTCACCTTCCCAGTTCTCCAACGTGGAGCCGTTGAA
>JAGQPK010000548.1 GCA_020426755.1 Planctomycetales bacterium | reverse complement strand
GTCCGTTAGCGGTCTCCAAACGAAGTCGTCGAGCATCGACAGCGATTGGCTAACCCAATTCGACAAACCTCGGAAACGTTGTCGACCGGCGCCGCGATACGGTTCGAGGCCATAACGTCACGCGAAGTGGCCGGAGTCCGACCGGTTCGCTAGGGCCAGCATTTGCGAAAAGCGATAACTGCGAGATCGCACTCCATATTTTTGGAGTGCGGCCGCGCAACTGCCGCTTTGAAACGAAGCTCCGCTCAGCGGCGGGTTTTCAGAAATCGCCACCAATGATTGGCTTCACGCTCGACCGGTTCTGCAGCTGGAATCGAATCGACCGGAGGCCGTTTGTTGCCGGCGACGGGCGCGGGCTGATCGGGTACGTTTCTTAAGAGATACTGCGGCCAGTAGCCCCCCAGCAAACTCAAACAGTCGGTGACTCGTCCGGTGGTGCGCAAACGATCGGCTTCTGTTAGCAGCAGCCCTAGCGCATTCTGCTCTCCCTTGTCCAACAGCACGATGTCAAACAGTTGCAGGTCGTCAATCAGTACCGTGCTATCGCCGATACATTCCAGACCGATGCGGAATGATTTCTCGACAGGGGGTAGTTCGCTGACGCGGAACACGAACTCTTTCCAATCTTGCGTCAGTGCGCGGTTATCCAAGCCAACGCCAATTGGCGACCACGGATAGTAGGTGTGCCCATCAACTTCCAATACGACTCGAAACCGCGGCTGCGAACGAGCATCGATCACTTTGGCCCTTAGCGAGATGCTCAAGCGGGGCTCGCGCGGAGGTTCAATTTCGGGGCTGAGCAGCGCGGTGACTTTTCGAGAGCTTTCGATGCGCAGCGCCGTGCGTCCTTCGAACGGATCATCTGTTTCTTGCCCGATGCTGTCCTTTTCCGATCGTAACGTCCATCCCATTGGCGTGCGTTTGTCGGACCAGTCTTCGAAGTTCGCATTGATTGCCAAGGACAACGGCGTGGGGGTTCGCAACTGCGCTGCGCGACTGGCCAAACGTAAGATCTGATCCTGCAGTGACGGCTTCACCTCTGGCGGCAAATTAACCTCGACCGCCTCGACACCAACTTCCGGGCGATCGATTTCGACGGCGGTGAAGGCGAAGGGAGCCAACGAAAGATCCCACGCGACACTATCACTCACGGTACGCGTTGAAGGATCGCCATCGCTGCCGATAAACGTCAACGCCGCTCGCTTGGCGCGACTCAGACGCAGACTGGCTCCCACATGCCAGGGCGAATCGTTGACGACATATAGATAGGTCTTGGTGTCGGTCGAGAGCGAACGGACGGTCAAAGGCTGTCGCTGCTGGGTTTCCGTCTTAAAGTGTACCGCCGGCAACTCACGATAGACGCGCATGAATTCACGCACGGGTTCGTCTTGTCCCATCGGCAACAGCCAGCCACCTTCGAACATCGCGAGCGAATCCTCTTGCGCGAGCGCATGAACGAAACGCTGACGATTCGGTCGTCCGATGGGCGATGCCTGCGCAACAAGCGACATGAACGTGTCACTTTTGCCATATGGGCTGGCCTCATCAAAACTGGCGACGCGCAATAAATAGGGATCGTGCAAAAAGAGGCTGGCCGAATATCGGGCAGCGGCAAACTGTCCATCGATGTCATGTGACGCATTGAACTCGCGCGTCGCCGCTGCCATACCATCCGCAGCATAGAACCGCGGCCTCATGACAATCAGGTTTTGTGTCTTCAGTAGTTCGGGAAGATCCAGCCCGAGCGCCTGCAATGCCACTTCCGAATCGACTTGTGGGGGCAAAGTCGGTTTCCAAGCGCGCTGCAACGGTCGCGACTCGATCAACCGGGCACCGGCCAAATACAGTGGCTGGCTTGTGGCAGCTCCACGCAAATCAGCAGCCAACTGTCGATAGAAGCTCGTCAGTTGTTCGCAGCGCCAGCGAGACCACGCGGTGCGGGTCGCTTCGTCGATGAGTTGAGGCGTCGTGCCACCCTTGCCCGTTTCGTCGGTGAACCGTTTCCAAGTGACGGGATCGAGCCCCCACTCCAGATCCGGCAATTGCGTGAAACCATCGCCATGGAGTGAAATGCACAGCCCGCCGAACGATGGATGATCTGCGTAACGTTGGATCAACTCACGCACCACATCGCGTATGGCGGCTTGGACACGTCGATCCAACAAATTGTAATAGGCGCCCCGACCGTGTCGCCGCGGATACCGTTCTTCCCAAGCCTTTCCTTCATCGTCGACCAGCACAATCCCGGTTGGGTCTTCGCCGCTCGTCAGGTACTCTTCCAAGACGGGTAGCGGCGTAGCAAACTCGAGGGTAGGCACAAACGTAATGCCTTCCCGATCACAGATGCGCAAGAGTAAATCGAGCACATCCTTTTGCATCGGATCCTGCCCGTTCCCAAAGAACAATCCGCGGTCGTGCTTGGGCGTGGGCTGCAGCAAACGACTGGGATACAACGAACCGCCTTCGCTAGCCACCGTCACTGCGATGCCGGTGTAGCCAACACTCTGCGCATGTCGAATCATGCGGAGCGCGCCCTGCCAGAACGTTTGCCAGTCTTCTAAACTCCGGCCGGTCTCCGCGTCTAGTGCCTCGGCGGCGCCGAACGCTTCCGGGAACAGCGGACGCTCAAAAAAAGCAATGGCTGCCCGATGGTCGCGTTGTGTAGGCTTTTCGAACGGGCGCGGATCGACGCGATAGACGTGGAACCTTCCGTACGTCGCCGGCGTCTGCTTGCGGAGGTTCGTGATGAGCATGAGTGGCGAACGGGTGCGTGGATAGAAAGGTATGCGATGCGTCACCACACCTGGCGCGGGCACGGCCAAACCAAAGGGCCCCGTGTCAGACTGTTCGACAGCAGAATCCAAACCTACGGGAAGAACTTTGCCGGCCGCATTGGGTTCGACAATGCTGATGCAGAATGACTGGTCCATGTCACTCGGCAACTCGATCACCAGTTCGTGAGCGGCCCCTAGATCTTCAACTGGCAAAGGATACGCTTGCCAAGCGCCCGCGGGGAGCTCTGTCCACGCCCGATCCGCGTGGTTAACCACTTGTGTTTTGGCATTGCCCAACGGCCCGTCTGTGCGGAAGCCCGGCAGCAAGGGAAACTGCGGCAAGCGTCCCAATCGCGCCCACCAATTGGCCTGTGTCGGATCGACTTCCAGCACCAAACGCGACGCAGCCGGCTCGGTCACCGCTGGGGCAGCGACGTCCTTGACCACAACAAGCTGGACTCGACGTTGTGCCACAGGCTTGTCACCGGACAGCGGAGTGGCGCGGCGGCGTGTGGAAATCTCGATGTCGAGATTGTAGACGCCTTCCTCGTTGGGCAACGGCACCTGAAGTCGTTCGGTGTGCGGCCAACTGCCGTTCGCGTCCGCTCGATGCCGATACTCTTGTTCCCACACCGGCTTGCGACCGTCTAGAGATCGCAGGACAACCGTGGTGCGCAACGATGTGTCCGGCGGAACGTTCAAGCGATTGCCATGCAGCAATCCCACAAATGATTCGCCCGCACTAAAGACCAACCGGTTGGCGGGCGTCTGGAAGCGAATCAGGTCGCCGGGTGCGCGCCGCAAGACTAAACGATTCGAACGGTCATCAAGGGACTCACTCTTATATTCAGCAATCAACTCCGACAGTTTCGCGTTAATCACTCGCGGCTGTAATTCGCCCTTGGGCAGCAACTCCAGCCGTATCGACGCATCGACCGGGCCCTGCACGGAGACTTCAAAACCGTCATAGTTGCGCGGTGATCGTTGTCGGATGAGAACCTGCTGACCACGCAGTTGGATCGACCCCGGCTGGTCCGACTCAAGCCCCATCAACTGCAGCTCCGACAGAGCGCCCGAGCTAATCGAGATCCGTCCTTCCCACTGCCGCGCTTCGCCGCCGCCCCAAGCGCAATGCAACCTCAGCTCAACCTCTTCCGCCATCAGCGCATGACTCGCCAGCCACAGCCAGCCAATGGCTAGCAGCGACCAGTGCGACCCTGTCCGCCGCGCGACGCGACAGGTGATCCAGGCGCAGAGACGAATTCCTTTCACTCCAAACGGACCTCCATGTCCATTCGTGTTTTGGCCGCAGTCCAAATGAACGCCGCCACTTTGGCGCGGGATTATAGACGCGGTTGCTCAATTTGAGCCAGAGCGAAATGAGTGAGTCGAGAATCGAGGGCTGCTGGTGCGTCGGTTCTGTCTCGCCGCTGAATCTGATTTCGGAATGCTGATTTCGGATTTTGGATTTTTGAATTGAGAAACGATGATAATTCCTTCCTCAATCAGAAATC
>JAGQPK010000547.1 GCA_020426755.1 Planctomycetales bacterium | reverse complement strand
GGCGGAGTTGCAACTCACTTCGCGTCGAATTGGCAAAGTGCTCGACTTCGAGATCGCGCCCCGTGATGTCTTCTAGCCACTCCAGCAGACCGGCCAACTCCTTACCGCGACGCAGCTCATTCGGTGCCGGCCACTCGCGGCCTTCCGGGAAGGCAGCTTCGAATCGTTGCGACAATTCCGCTGCCAACTCATTGGCTCGTTGTTGATGCTGACGGCTGTAGCTGACCAGCAAAGCGCCGATGTCATCGCGAGTCATCGCGCGAATCGCATCGTGATCGACTTCAACCTGAAAGCGTTGAGCAGCCCAGTTCGCGAGACCATCGCGATCGATTTTCGGCACGCCACCGGCCGTTGGTGTTTGGAAGCGATACATCGCCACCATAACCGGATACGCCGCTTCACGGTCGTTGTATGCGTCGATCGCCAACGACTTAATTCGACGAATCACTTCGTTGCGATCGATTTCGCGCAACTGATCCACCGGCAAATCGAGGCCGAACTTGTGATGCGCCCAGGCGGACGCCGTTCTCAGTGAAAAATCTTCGTCCAGGTACTCGGCACCTGGCGAGAGATCCACGCGTTGAATGGCTTCGCGGGCCTTTTCGATCAGCTGTTCGGTCATATCCTGACGACCGATCTGTTTCAGATCGCGATCCGTGATCTTCAGATCCCACCGACTATTAAGATAAGTGGCCAGGGCGCCCCAGTTCCAGTTGGCCGGCTCATCATCCTCTGGCAAGTTCTCTTCGACCGCATCCAGTACCTGCGTGACGGCAGCCTTCTCGGCTTCTTCGTGCGCCAAACGCTCGGCCGTGGGGAAGTCGGTGTTGCGGAAGTCGCGTGCCTCGAGCGACGTGGACAACTGATGTGAAGCCCAAGCCGCAAAGGTTTCGGAAGCGTAGTACGGATCCAACACCTTCGACATCGTCTCATCGACCTGATCGTTGATCATGTCAACGATCAGCGTCTTGCAATTGACGCCATCCAAAATCGATTGACGATAGCTGTAGACGCGTTTGCGCTGCTCGTCCATGACCTCGTCATATTCGAGCAGATTCTTCCGGACCTCGAAGTTGCGTTCTTCGACCTTCTTCTGAGCAGCTTCAATTCGGCGTGTGACGATCGGATGGTCGATCTTGTCGCCTTCTTGCCAGCCTGCCCAATTCTTCAGAATCTTCTCGACCCACTCGCCGGCAAAGATACGCATCAGGTCATCACGGAGCGACAGGTAGAAGCGGCTGCTGCCTGGGTCGCCCTGACGACCGCAACGACCACGAAGCTGCAAGTCAATCCGACGTGCTTCGTGCCGCTCCGTACCGATCACGTGCAAGCCGCCCAGCGACTTGACCAACTGACCGCCCTCGCGCATCTTCTCCCGCTGTTCAATCTCACCAACCAACTCGTCCCATTCCGAGCGAGGTACGTCCAACCGAGTGGCATACTTATCCTGCAAGATGGCCCAGGCCATCGTCTCTGGATTGCCACCCATGATGATGTCGGTACCACGACCGGCCATGTTTGTGGCGATGGTCACCGCATTCAGTCGCCCCGCCTGCGCAACAATCTCGGCCTCACGCTTATGATGCTTGGCGTTAAGTACCTCGTGTTTGATGCCGCGTCGCTCAAGCATCTGCGAAAGACGTTCGCTCTTTTCAATGGAGGTCGTGCCCACCAAGATCGGTCGCCCGCGACGCTGAACCGTCACGTTCGACGACTTCGGAATCTCTTCCTTTTCGTTGGTGCCGCGTGGTTGGAAGACGATTTTGTCCTCGTCGTCCTTCACGACGGTGCCGATTCTGTCTTCGCTTTTCAGTGAGATCGTATCCCACTTGTGCAATTGTTCGATCTCTTCGGCGATCGCCAGATACTTTTCCTCTTCCGTGCAGTAAATCACGTCAGGGAACTCGATGCGCTGCATATTGCGATTGGTCGGGATCGCAATCACATCCAACTTGTAGATCTTCCAGAACTCATTTGCTTCGGTCATGGCCGTACCGGTCATGCCGCAGATCTTGTTGTAAAGCTTGAAGAAGTTTTGCAAGGTGATGGTGGCGAGAGTCTGCGACTCTTCTTTGATCTTCACGCCTTCCTTCGCTTCGACAGCCTGATGCAGCCCGTCACTCCATTGCCGGCCTTCCATCAAACGACCGGTGAACTCATCGACGATCACCACGCGGCCTTCTTTGACAACGTAGTTAACGTCCAGCTTGTAGAGATAATGCGCTTTCAGCGAATTGTCGATCAAGTGCGGCCAATCCATGTTGCCCGCTGTGTAGAAACTCTCAACGCCCGCCAAACGTTCCGCTTCGCGAACACCAGCATCGGTCAAGTTGACCGAATGGTCCTTTTCGTTCACTTCAAAGTGATCGCCCTTGTGCAGTTTACGAGCAATCTGATCGGCATCTGCATACTTGCGCACATTGTCGTGCGCAGGGCCGGAGATAATGAGTGGCGTACGAGCTTCGTCGATCAGAATATTGTCGACTTCGTCGATGATGGCAAAATTGAGTGTGCCTTGCGACTGCTGATAGTACTTCGGATACCGGTCGTCACCCTTCGCTGCGGGGCGCATGTTGTCGCGCAGGTAGTCGAAACCGAACTCGTTATTCGTACCGTACGTGATATCACAGGCGTATGCCTTCTGGCGATCGCCAGGGTCCATGTCGCTCTGAATCGCGCCAACGGTCAGCCCCAACCCCATGTAAAGTGGGGCCATCCATTCCATATCGCGACGAGCCAGATAGTCGTTCACGGTTACGACGTGGACGCCGCGGCCGGAGATGGCATTCAGATAGGCTGGCAGCGTCGCCACCAACGTCTTGCCTTCGCCCGTCACCATTTCGGCAATCGCACCGCTGTGCAACACCATGCCGCCGATCAACTGCACATCGTAATGCCGCATGTGCAAGAACCGACGCCCTGCCTCCCGGCAAACGGCGAATGCCTCAACCAGAATGTCGTCCAGCGACTCACCCTCGGCCAGCCGTTGCCGGAACAACTCCGTCTGATTACGCAGATCCTCCTCCGACATCGCCTCGTACTTCGGCTCCAGGCTGTTGATGGCGTCCACCTTCGCCTGCAGCTTCTTCACGTAGCGAGCATTCGATGAGCCAAACACGGACGTGATGCGGCGTTCAAAGCCACCCAACAATCCGCCGAAAATAGCTCCCAGGAGTTCCCAAACACGTTCTAAGAGATTCATCGTTCGACAACGTCCTAGAAATGAGGACGTCCTACATTAGAAACTCGGCCAGCCCGACCCCAGGCAACCGATTCAATTGATATCCAGCGTAAACGACCGGCGCAACTAGCGAAGGAGTCGCGTGGCCTGACAGCGCGGCGAGGTCCATCAACCCACGAAGTCTATCCGTCACTACTTAAGCCATTTCAGCGTGGTAGCTTATATCCATTAACCAGTACGGTCAACCTCGCTTCACACCGCGTGGCACCGGGTGAAGCGACCATTTGCCCCGGTGAACTACGACAGTTGGGCGGCGGTCTCACTACTATCGCACGCCGCCCGCCGCCGCGTCTCCCCGCTGGACAACCGCCGAACCACGATCACAATGATCCGTGTCGTCACCGCGTCGTCACCGCGTCGTCACCGTGCGACGGCTGCGGCTTGCGGCCCGGCAAAACACGTTAGCGTTGCAACCGCGACTCGGTTTTGGGTTAGCCGAAAGGCGTTAGCCGCGGTTTATCCTGGTGGAAACCGACGCTAACGCGTTGCGGCGAAGTAGCACACGTATATTGGCAAACCAGCCATTGGCAATCCAGCCCGCGAGTTGGCAAACCAGGCTTTTAGCTTTGCGAACCAGGCCTTCACATGGGCAAACCAGCCTGCGTGTCGGCGTCAAATCTCATTTTTCAATTGTGAAAACGTACAAGTGGCCCACTTCGTAAGTACGACCGACATTCGAGGGAAGTTCCTCCTGCTGGGAACCGGCACATCCGTGGGCGTGCCGGTCATCGGCTGCGATTGCGCCGTCTGCACGAGTGACAACCCGCGAAATCGCCGCTTTCGCTGCGCCGCTGCCGTGGGCTTGCCAGGCGGTACGTTGCTCATCGACACACCACCCGACTTGCGCACCCAGTTGCTACGAGCAGGACTGGGCGCCGTGGACGCAGTGGCCTTCACGCACGAACATGCCGATCACCTCTACGGCATGGATGAAATTCGCTTATTTCAGTTCTATCTTGGCGGAGCCGTCCCGATTTATTGCGAGAAGTTCGTCGAAGATCGCATTCGCCACGTCTTCGACTATGCGTTCTCACAACAGCCCCCCACCCACGCCGG
>JAGQPK010000546.1 GCA_020426755.1 Planctomycetales bacterium | reverse complement strand
GATCCGCGCTACGTGCTGACCTGCAATGGTCGACGCGTGCCGCTGCATCCAACGGGCACGGAGGGCGAATACGTGGCAGGTATCCGTTACCGCGCCTGGCAGCCACCGAGCTGCTTGCATCCGACCATTCCTGTCGATGAACCGTTGGTGTTTGATTTGGTTGACACGTGGCTGAATCGCTCGATGGGTGGCTGCCGCTATCACGTAGGCCATCCGGGTGGCAACAACCCGTCGACTTTTCCGGTTAACAGCTACGAGGCGGAAAGCAGGCGAGCTTGCCGATTCTTCCGGATGGGGCACACTCCAGGACATTGGCAATTCCGAGAGCAGGAAGCGAGCCGAATGTTTCCGTTGACGCTGGACATGCGTCGCGGCCGGTGGTCACAATAGGCGGCTTGGGCCGTTTAAGAATCCTATTGTCGTTACCATCAGGTGACACTCCAACCAGTGACACAGCAGCAGTCTCAATCATCGACCGGATCGAGCAAAGCGACACCGCCGCTGGTGACTCCGCCAGCGGCAGATTTCTTTCGCGGCTACCAGCTACGTCCCGGTCGCTATGACGAAGTCTTTGCGCAGCCGGGCCAACTAAGACCGCACTGGTCACGGTTCGTCCAGGACCTTAATCAACTGGGTGGCGACGAGTTCGCGCGGCGCTGGGAACATTCGCGGCTGTTGGTGCATGAGAACGGCATTGCCTACAGCGCATTTGGTGATCCGAACGAAAACGCACGTCCGTGGGAGCTGGATCCTTTCCCACTGTTGATTGACCACGGCGAATGGTCGTTGGTGGCCAGCGGCTTACAGCAGCGAGCGGAGCTGCTGAATCGCGTGCTCGCCGATTTGTACGGCCCGCAGTCATTGATCTCCGATGGGATCCTGCCGCCAGAGATTCTGTTTCTGCATCCTGGTTTCCATCGTCCTTATCACGACGTCGAAGCGCCAGCGGGTCGCTGGCTTCACAACTACGCGGCCGATTTAGCGCGCGGCCCGGAAGGGCGTTGGTGGGTCTTGGCCGACCGCGCCGAGGCCCCGTCGGGTGTGGGCTTTGCACTCGAGAACCGCGTTGTCCTCTCGCGGATGCTGCCCAGTTGTTTTCGCAACACGAACGTGCGACGACTGGCCGGTTACTTCATGAACGTTCAGGAATCGCTCAAGCGACTCTCACCTCGACAGCGGGACAACCCCCGGATTGTGTTGCTCAGCCAAGGCACGGCCAGCGCCAACTACTTCGAAGACGCCTATCTCGCACGTTACTTGGGCTACACCCTAGTGGAAGGTGATGATCTGGCGATTCGGACGAACGAGGTGATGCTGAAAACTCTCAGTGGTCTCTTACCCGTTGACGTCGTCTTGAGACGTCCCAACAGTGTAGCGTGTGATTCGCTAGAGCTGGGCGGACACCTCAACCACGGCTCGCCAGGCCTCTTGGAAGCCGTACGGGCGAAGAGTGTTGGCATTGCCAATGCGCTGGGCAGCGGTTTGGTTGAGTCGCCAGTGTTCATGGCCTACCTTCCGGCGCTCGCACAACATCTGCTGCAAGAACCGCTGAAGCTACCCACGCTTGCAACCTGGTGGTGCGGCCGCGCGGATCACTGGCAGTTCGTACGGCAAAACATCGACCGTCTGATCGTCAAACCCGCATTCCGTCAGCGCGGCAGTGACCGACATCGGTCACGTCAGCTGTGTCGTATGTCGCGTGACGAGTTGCTGCGTTGCATCGAAAAGTCGCCGCACGAGTACGTGGCGCAAGAGCGCGCGGCACGCTCGACGATGCCGCGCTGGAAGAAGGGCACATTCGATTCGGTTCACGTTTCCCTGCGGGCGTTCGCTTGGCATACCGGAGACAACTATCAAGTCCTACACGGCGGTCTCACGCGCACCTCGTCGACCGACGATCCACTCGAACCGTCCGTCGGCGGCGGCGAAGGCAGCAAGGATACTTGGGTCTTATCCAACGCGCCAGTTGAACACCTATCGCTACTACCCACGCGTGGAGAATCGCTGCGTTTGGTTCGCAGTCGAGGCGATTTGCCGAGCCGCGTGGCGGACAATTTGTATTGGCTCGGGCGGCATCTGGAGCGTGCCGATTCCAACGCTCGCTTGCTGCGCACCGTGGCGATTCGCATCACCAGCGAAGCCGGTTCCGCCCGCTTCGCCGACTTGCCGTATCTCTTGCGCTGTTTAGCTGAGCACGGTCAGATCGAACCGGGCTTCGCCATTGAAGGGATCAAAGATCGACTACCGAATATCGAAGTCGGGTTGCCCGCCGCCGTCTTCGATCCCGCGCAACCTAACAGCCTTCGGTCGATTGTCGAATCGACCTACGGCATCGCGTCCCGCGTACGTGACCGTTTGTCGGTGGACAGTTGGCGCGCCGTCACACACCTCGATGCAAACTTCCGTCGCTTGGCCGGCACCACGCCGGATCTTTCGGACTTACTGAACGTCGTCAACGAACTGATTATCGACCTGGCTGCACTGGGCGGGTTGGTGACTGAAAGCATGACGCGGACGCATGCATACCGCTTCGTCGAACTCGGCCGACGCCTCGAACGGGCGATGCAAATCCTGACGCTCGTCAATAGCTGCTTCATTGGCCTGACCCAAGTGCCACACGACTTGCTCGAATCCGTACTCGAAATCGCCGACAGTCGCATGACGTATCGTTCGCGATACTTGGCCAACTTGCAACTCCAGACGGTTCTCGACCTGCTGCTGACCGATGACACGAATCCACGTGCCCTCGCTTATCAGCTGGTCGCGCTCAAGGATCACGTGACGGGACTGCCACGCTTATCGAACACTCCCGGCATGACACCCGATCAACGGCTCGTATCGTCGCTGTTGCATCTAATTCAGATGGCAGACATTGAAGAGATTGCTGATGCCTATGCCGTCGGCGATCAAGGCCCACTGAACACGTTAATCACCGATCTCCTGACGCAACTTCCCCTGCTCTCGAACGCAGTCAGTCTGCGTTACCTGGTACACGCCGGCCCGTCGCAGTTGTTGAGCGACCTGACTCCCTCATCCGGAGCCACCGACCCGTGAAATACAAGATCACTCACGCAACACGTTACACTTACTCCGAACCCGTCCCGGTCTGCCACAACCAACTGCATCTGGCGCCGCGCGATCTCGACTATCAGTTCTGTTACGACTACTCGTTGTTGTTGAGCCCCGCGCCGCATGACCGCCGCAGCCGAGTCGACTACTTCGGCAATCTCGTCGATTATTTCTCGATCCACGAGCCGCACCAGGGTTTGACGGTTACCTCGGTAAGCGTGCTCGAAGTGCTCCCAGGGGCGCCGGTCGAACCGCTGTCGTCTCCACCTTGGGAAGAAGTTGCCGAGCGTACTCTGCGCACGGTGTCACCGGCGGGCTTAGCCGTCCAGCAGTTTCGTTTTCCATCGCGGTACATGCCCGAACTGCAGCCGTACGAGGCTTATGCACGGCAGTCATTCACGGCCGGCCGGCCAATCGTGGACGCGGCGCTCGATCTGACGTCGCGCATCCATCGCGATTTCCGTTACGACCCCCGTGCCACTCATGTCAATTCAACACTTGCCGAAGTGTTTCAAGGCCGGGCCGGCGTGTGTCAAGACTTTGCCCATCTACAAGCTGCCTGCATGCGATCAATCGGCTTGGCGGCACGCTACGTCAGCGGTTACTTACGCACACTGCCTCCACCAGGCAAGCCGCGATTGGTCGGTGCGGATGCGTCCCACGCCTGGGTATCACTCTGGTGCGGCACCGCCGGCTGGGTCGATTTCGATCCCACGAACAATACCATCCCGGCACTCGATCACGTCACTCTGGCATGGGGACGCGACTACTCGGACGTTTGCCCAATTCAAGGCGTTGTCGTCGGCGGTGGGCAACACGAGATGTCCGTTACCGTCGACGTAGAAGCGCTTTAGCTCTATTTTGCAAGTCCGCTGCGATGTGGATGGAGTTCGCCATTTCGCGCTTCGCCGCAACTCGCTCTAGTTCGCCGCCACGCGTTAGCGTCGGTTCTGCCCTGTCGCCGAGTTTGATAACGGGCAACACTTTACTGGAATGAAGTTGCCATCGGGTCGTAGGGCACGGACTCGACGATTCGTTTTCGACGCGGCTTGCTGACCGGCTGAATCTGTCATTAGCCATTTGGTATGAGTCATTTGTCATCGGAAGACTTAGAATCGCGATGGGCGATGGGAAACGAGCCAACGAAATCGGCTGATTGAGTGCATCCTGAACGTGTCCACAAGGACCGCGCAATCCCAATCTCGAAGTCCGCACTTCAACATTCGATTTCGGATTTTGGAA
>JAGQPK010000545.1 GCA_020426755.1 Planctomycetales bacterium | reverse complement strand
CGGCAGCTTCGGGCTCCAGCGGCTCGTCGAACGAATAAGCCGGAATAGGTGTGATCGTTTGCTCGACGACAGCCGCGTGCTCCCGGCGCGTTTCAGCTGTCGGTATCGCAGTCGTGCGTCTCTGCTCCAGCACGTCGTCGCCCGGCGGCAACAGCTCCCAGCCACGAGATGAAGCGTCGGGAACTGACGCGTGATTGTCGCTGGCGAAGCGGAGCCCCAAAAACGGCGCGATCTCGTTGAAGTTCCGCAGCGGCTGGCTGTGCCAAGAAGCCGACTCGGCATGGACCGAAGTCAAGCAGTTGCACGCTAGCGCGGTGTAAAGTCCCGCGCGCCAAAGTTTACGCGCCGCGCGCCGCGACCAGCGCCCTCGAACAGTGGGCCATCTCATTCGATCACCGTCATCCATGATTGCCGTGCGAGGACCAGTGTCTCATCCACATCCATGTGGATGGCGACCAGTTAGTTGGTCCACCGGTATTTCCTGTGATAACCAACCAATCGTCCGATTGATCACAACGCGCTGACGGAAAGGCGGCCGGCCTGCCCTAATGAATGGCGACAAGATGCCGTATATTCGGCATACGTTGCTCTACCGCACCGCAGGTGGTTGCGCGACAACTTGCTCAACCGACTTGTCCTGAAGAAAGCTGATGCGATAGCAGTGCCAGTAGCTTGCGTGCTGCTTCATGTTGGCGCGCGACGCGATCGACTGCTTCCAGCGTAATACGTTGCGTGCGTCGAATGCGTATGGTGTTCGAGTGTGTCGCGGACGAATCCACCTGTCTCGCAGCACGTTGGGCAATCGCCAAGAAGCAAACTCCATCGAGATCGGCGGGCGCCAATGGACCCAAGTGGCCGGTGATCGCCGCGCCGACATCTGCCGCGTTAGTGCGGCTCAACGCCGCCGTCGCCATGGCAGCGGTGACCTCGGCGCTAACTGCCGTGTGTTCCTGGATCAGCTCGCGCGGCACTCCTAGCCAGTCGATCTTGCAAGCTTCCTGATAGGTTACCCAGGATCCGCACAGGTACGTCGAGATGCCTGGCACAGCCGCCAGCAGTGCGGCGGCCAAGCCCGCCGTGCAGCTCTCGGCCAAGACGACGCGCTTGTCTTGTTCGCCCAACAACTGGGCGACAATCGCAGCTTCCGGTTCGATCATCGGTCGTCGCCTTTCTCACGGCCCGTTGAAGGCGTGGGCAAGTTTGGGTAGCTTATCCAGCTTGACCTTCATTGTAACGTCGAACCGAGGCCGCAAAGATCGAACGCCATGGCTGATCCTTATTTTCAAACGCTGTTTGCCGAACGTATTGGTGGAGCTCAGTATGGCAAGGGCACGGAGATCTACAAGTTTGAGAAGATCAAACGCGCAAAGCGGAAGGCTTTGGCTGACTATCCAGATCGGAAGCTGATCGATTTCGGTATCGGCGAGAACGATTCGATGGCGCCGGCAGCAGTGCGCGAAAAGATGGCGGTCGAAGTGAATCGTCCTGAGAACCGCGGTTACGCGGATAACGGCATCCAGGACTACAAGGACGCTGCCGCTCGTTTCATGCAGCGCAACTTTGGCGTCGAGCTAGACGCGAAAACGCAAATCAATCACTGCATCGGGTCCAAGACGGCGCTGGCGATATTGCCGGCGGCGTTCATCAACCCGGGGGACATCACGTTGATGACCGTGCCTGGCTATCCCGTCGCGGGCACGCACACGCGCTACTACGGCGGCAGCGTCTATCGGCTGCCCCTGTTGGCCGAGAACGATTTCTTTCCCGACTTGGCAGGAATTCCCGCCGACGTACGTGATCGCGCGAAGTTACTCGTTATCAATTACCCTAACAGTCCGACCGGCAAAGTCGCCACGGAGGACTTCTACAAACGTGTGATCGAGTTCGCCCACGCCAACCAATTGGTCGTGGTGCAGGACGCCGCTCACATCATGCTGACCTATGAAGGCGAGCCGCTCAGTTTCCTGTCGGTTCCCGGTGCGATGGATGTTGGTGTCGAAGTCCATTCGATGTCGAAGGGATTTGACATGATCGGCTGGCGGATTGGTTGGGTCTGTGGCAATCCCTTGATTGTGCAAGCCTTCGCTGACGTGAAGGACAATTGCGATTCCGGGCAGTTCATGGCGATTCAACGTGCAGCTGCGAGCGGTCTGGACGATGCGTCGATTCCGCAAGCGATTCGCGCGAAATACGAACGACGTCTTCAAAAGTTAGTGGCCGCATTGCAGGCATCGGGCTTTGAGTGCTCAATGCCCGGTGGCACCTACTTCCTGTACTGCCGCAGTCCGCGCGGCGCAGAGGGAGTGACGTTTGATAACGCGGAAGCGGCCAGCCAGTTTCTCATCACGCAGCAGTCGATTGTCACGGTACCCTGGGATGACGCGGGCGCCTTCCTGCGATTCTCCGTTACCTACGAAGCCGCGACGGAAGCAGAAGAAGACGCACTGATGGATGAGACCCGCGTGCGATTGGCATCGCTGAAACTGCAAATGAACTGACGGCAGTGACTGATACGGAGTGTGTTCCGGGGCAATCCCCAGCGGATTGCTTAGCCCAGTCCGCAGGGCTGGGACCGCGTGGCGACGAACAAAGAAGGGCCAACGGTCCGACCGATTGCAACCAATATCGTTGCCAATTGCCGGGCCGTTAGCCCGAGATTAGTGCGAGGCATTCGACTAACGCCTTTCGGCGGACTTGCGGGCGAGCATCGCCGTGCGCGTGAACTTGGCCGGCAAATGCCGTAGTCCGAGCTTCGTGGTTGTTACCGTGCAGCCGGCATCGCCGAGCACTTGCCGCATCTGGCCGAGTGAGATGTTTGCGTAGTGGTAGCGGTGTGAAACCAGGCGGCCAGTTGGGCTTTCATTCATTTCCAAGTTCAACAGCAAGCCGCCCGGCTTCAATAAGTCCACCAACTGCCGCAAAGCCGACGGTGTGTCGCTGGCATAACCCACGACGGCACCAATGCAAATCAGGTCGAACGTTGAGGCTGGCAGTGTGCAAGATTCTCCGTCGAGTGACGTCAATGTCGCCGGCTCGCTGATGTTCGCAATGCCGACCTGAATACGCTCGCGGTCGATTCGTCGCCGCTCGGCATTGGCCAGAGTCGCCTCAAGAAAGTTCGGCTCAAGATCCGTGGCTACCAGACTGCTACCGGGAAACCGTGCCAAAAAATGGAGTCCAAGAAAACCCGTACCGCAACCCGCATCTAGAATTCGCGGCGCCTGTAAGTCGAACGACAGGCTGCGCAGAAAGCGGTCGATGCTGCTTTCGTATCCCAACAGCTTCATGAAGAAGTCATACGTCCGGCTGCTGCGATAGAGCTTCGGGCTGATCATATGCGGGCTAATAGTCGTGTGTTGAACGGCGAAGTCAACAGTATATCACGACGACGTCGTCTTGCGATTGGGGAATGATGATTGCGGATTTCGGCTTCTTGCATGAAAGATCGAATGACGGCTGGAACTGAATTCATCAATCAGAAATCAGACTCTGCGCCGGGACAAACCGACGCTAGCGCGTCACGGCGAACTACTAGCGCCTTTGGGTAAACGAGAACCGTGGCGAGCGACTTGTTGCGCGACCGGCTACTTCACTTCACTAATGAACCGCTGCAATCTCGCGTCAAACATCTTCAAGTCGGTGCCGAAGAATCGCGTGAAGTCCTTTAGCCGTTCCTCGCTTGGATAATCGACGAACGCTTGCCGGCTGGCGGTATGACGCATGTAGTTCGCATACGGTCGAGGGAGGTTCTCGGTTAAATAGAATGTCAACGCCCAGGCATGAGCATACGCCAATGACGCGTCACGTTGAAACACCTTGTCTGATGTCAATTGCATGCTGAGCAGTTCAAGCGAATTACGCGTGTTCACTCGTTTCCGGTAGTATTCAAGCTGTGCTCGGTTGACGCGTTGTGTCGCATCCGGATGTGCGTGAGAATCCCAAACGCCGGGGGCTTCGAACAACGTGCCGAGTCCTTCAATTAGCCAGCGAGGCGTCACGGCGAAACGATTGTGGATGCCAACATTGAATGCCGTTTGGTGAGCAGCCTCGTGGATGATTGTCTCAGCGTTTGTATACCAGTCGGCAAAGTTTTCGCGATTCGCAGTAATGTCGAACATCTGGATGCGATTCGATTCAGGATCGTAGTACCCCAGTGTTGACGAGCTAACGCGCCGGCCGTTCTGTTGCGCGAACCGCAAGTAGGATTGCTGAGTCGGAAAGACGATGGCGATTAACGGGAACTCAGGATTCTTCAACGCGAAGCTGCGGGCTCGAAAGTAGTGATGCATCGAGCGGTAGAGTTGCTCGAAT
>JAGQPK010000544.1 GCA_020426755.1 Planctomycetales bacterium | reverse complement strand
ACTGCATCTCCAATCGCCAGTGGTTACGACTTGGAACCAACCGTTCGTGCTGCGTACCGAATCGCCGGTGGCGACCGTCGCGGGAGGCCACGTGATGGTCCCGGCTGCCCGCAAGTTGCGTCGGCCCAACGCAGAAACACTGCAGGCCTTGGCTGCTTTACGCGCTGACGAACCGACGACCCGCGCGGCCGCCGCTGTCTATTTCGCCGCGCTGCCCTTGGCCCAAGCCAGCCAATTGGTTCGCTTGGCCGGTGTCGACGAGCCGGACGCCGTGTTGCAGCAGTTGATCTCGAGTAAGCAATTGGTTGCGCTGAGCCCGAGCGGACAGCGTCAACTGTTGGTACCGGCCGCGCTGCTCGATGACTATGCTGATCGCGTTGCGGCCGTCTTGTCCAAGTGGCATGACCAATCGCCACTGAAGAGCCGTTTTGATCGCAGCAAGTTAATACACGAATTCGCCTATTTGGGAGATCCGCTCATCCTGCAGACGGTGTTGCAGCGCATGGAACGCAGTAAGCGCGTCCGGTTGAGCGATCGCTACGTGGGACTTGCCGACCGCGGCCCGCAACTTTCCAAGAACGAACAGCAGTTGTTCGACCAGATTGTCGAGCTTTACCAGTCGGCCCGATTTCAGCCGCCGACCGTCAAAGAATGCGAACAGCAACTGGCGGCCAAGAATCCGAAGGTCGTTAAGTCGCTGATTTCATTGGCCGCCAGTGACGGGATCTTGATCGAGTTCGGCGACCAGATGTACCTTCACGCGGATCGTGAGCGTGAGCTGCGTCAGATCATGCAGCAACGATTGGCGGTTACGGAGGGGCTGACGGTCAGCGAAATTCGCGAAGCTCTGGAAACTTCTCGCAAGTTTGCGGTTCCGCTGTGCGAATATCTCGATCGAATCGGTTTCACCCAGCGACTCGGTGATATGCGTCGGTTGAGTCACTCGTTTGTCGACAAAGAAGTCGAAGCAACAGCCGCCGCTGGGCCGAATCCCAGGCACGAGTAACGTCCCATTTGGAGCGATTTTCATTCATGACGAACAACCCCCTGCGAAACATCCCTTCGGTCAACGAATTGCTGGACAAACCGTCTCTCAAGCAGTTAGTTGACAAGGTGAGCCACAACGTGGTCGTGTCCGAGGTCCGTTCGTTTCTCGACAACCTCCGTAGCGACGTGCAGCAGAAGACGAGCGAAATGCGTGTGCCGACGGCGTCGGAGTTGGCGGACAAGATTGCACAATGGATCGTCTCCGATCAACGACCGCGTCTGCGACCGGTTATCAACGCCACGGGCGTCCTGTTGCACACCGGCCTGGGCCGCTCGCCCTTGGCCGAAGAAGCACTACAAGAGGCCTTGGCAGTGGCCTCGGGATACTCCAGCCTCGAAGTCGATCTCGAATCTGGTGAACGTTCGCAGCGCAACCAGTCGGTGGAGCGATTGTTGATCGAACTGACCAGCGGTGAAGCCGCGTTCGTCGTCAACAACAACGCCGGGGCGACGCTCTTGACGCTGGCAGCATTGGCCGGTGGCAAGGAAGTCGTGGTGTCGCGGGGGCACTTGGTCGAAATCGGTGGAAGCTATCGACTGCCAGACGTGATGGAGGCCAGTGGCGCGCGGCTGCGTGAAGTGGGTACGACCAATAAAACTCGCTTATCCGACTACGAACGGGCGGTGGGCGAGATGACGGGCGCACTGCTGCGTGTCCATCCGAGCAACTACGTGATTCGTGGCTTCACCGAACAAGCTTCGCTCGCCGAGTTGATCGAACTTGGTCAACGCGTCGACGTGCCGGTGATCGACGACATCGGTTCGGGAGCACTCACTGACTTGGCTCCGCTCGGATTAACGGATGAGCCGATGGCGCGCGACAGTCTGCGGGCAGGAGCTGATGTCGTGCTCTTCAGTGGCGACAAGCTGCTCGGTGGACCCCAATGCGGGATTGCCGTCGGGAAACGTAAGTACATCGAACGATTGATGAAGCATCCGTTGGCGCGAGCGTTACGAGTCGACAAGCTGACGCTGGCGGCCTTGCACGCCACACTGAAGCTGTACCGCGATCCAGCGCAAGCGATGGCGCGCGTGCCACTGCTGGCGTTGGCCAGCACGTCGCTGGAAAACTTGACCAACCGGGCTCAACGCCTGGCACCGCAGCTCGAAGCCTGCGCCGCAATTGCTTCGGCTGAAGTCATCGAAGACACGGCCTGCTTGGGCGGCGGTTCCGTGCCGACGCAAGAACTACCCACCCGCTGCATCGCACTGCGGCCGGTCGACGGCTCCGTCAATCAACTCGCGCAGGCCCTGCGGACCGGTCAGCATGCTGTGTTCGGACGCATCCAACAAGATCGTTTGCTGCTGGACTTGCGGACCGTCTTCCCCAAGCAGGACGCGGAGCTGATCGAGGCCGTGCAGGCGCTGTCGAGGTAGGACGCAACTAGGGAGTGCGATCGCGCGGATTTGGAGTGCGATCGCGCAGCTATCGCTTTCGTGTGAGTTCGGAGTGTCGCAATCGCCGGAATGCAGCCGTTGACGACACGGATCATGGTGCGGCTTGCCTTGCCGCTCCCACGTGGTGCTGGACGCTTCGGTGTGATGCCTAGCGATTCACTTCCAAAGCGGCAGCTGCGCGGCCGCACTCCAAATGACGGGCGAAGCTTCGCTGGCCACTTAGCTTGTCTACTTCGCGCGGCGCGGCAGGATGGTCATAATGCGGAGCTACACCGTAGCTGTCAGGGCTGTCACGGCATTGCTGGCCGCGTCGGAGCAGGATTGACTTTGCCTCTGCGAAAGGAGCTTCTGGAGATGCAGGAAAAAATCGCACTCGATGGAATTACGTTTGATGACGTGTTGCTCCTGCCTGCTTACAGCGAAGTGGTACCCGCGGAAGTTGACATCAGCACCCGGTTGACCGGCCGCATTCATCTGACTCTGCCGCTGCTCAGTTCGCCCATGGATACCGTCACCGAAAGTGCGATGGCGATCGCGCTGGGACAGCAGGGCGGTCTGGGCGTGATCCACAAGAACATGTCGATCGAATTGCAGACCAAGGAAGTCGACATTGTCAAACGGAGTGCCAACGGCATCATCAGTGATCCCGTGACGCTGCCACCGCAAGCAACGGTCGCGCAAGCCAAGGAGGTGATGGAAAAGCAGAACGTCTCCGGAGTGCCCATCACCGAGCCAGGCGGCCGCCTGGTCGGCATTCTGACGCGCCGCGATCTGCGGTTTCTCGAACGCACGGAGCTGCCCGTTTCTGCTGTCATGACATCAACTCAATTGGTGACAGCTACGGGGAGAGTAACGCTTGACGAAGCTGAGAAGATTTTAACGGCTAAAAAGGTGGAGAAACTTTTACTGGTTGACGAAAACTACTCACTGACCGGTTTGATCACCATCAAAGACATCGACATGCTCAAGAAGTATCCGAACGCTTGCCGTGATGACCACGGCCGGCTGCGGGTGGGAGCGGCCATCGGCGTGTTTGATTTTGATCGGGCGGAGAGCTTGATCAGTAAGGATGTCGACGTGCTGATCGTTGATAGCGCTCACGGTCACTCACGCAACGTGTTGGAAACGGTGCGTGAGGTGAAGCGACGATGGGACATCGACGTCGTGGCTGGCAACGTAGCGTCTCGCGAAGGCGCGCTCGATTTAATTCGGGCGGGTTGTGACGCGGTGAAGGTGGGAATTGGACCAGGTTCGATTTGCACCACTCGCGTGATCTCGGGCGTGGGCGTGCCGCAAATTACGGCGATTCACGAAGCAGCGAAGGCTGCCAAGGAAACGGGAACTCCAATCATTGCCGACGGCGGCATCCGTTTTTCGGGTGACTTGACGAAGGCGATCGCGGCCGGAGCGAGTGCCGCGATGATTGGCGGGTTATTCGCTGGTTTAGCGGAAAGCCCGGGACAACAGATTCTGTATCAAGGACGAACGTTCAAGGTCTACCGCGGGATGGGATCGCTTGGAGCCATGGTGAAAGGCTCCAGTGAACGCTACCGCCAAGGATCGAAGGAGTCGGGCCCCGGCAAACTGGTCCCGGAAGGAGTTGAAGGTCGCGTCCCGTTTAAGGGACCTCTGGGACCGTTTGTGTATCAGCTTGTGGGGGGGCTCCGAGCTGGTATGGGATACTGCGGTACCAAGACGATCGAAGAGTTGCGTACGGACGCGCGATTCATCCGAGTGTCAGCGGCGACTGTGAGAGAGAGCCACCCTCATGATATTGCAATCACTCAAGAAGCTCCGAACTACAGCCCGGAGTATCCAAACGGCGACGGACCATGATGTTCGCCCGACGTCGCGCATCAAGGCGCTGACCGACGGGGT
>JAGQPK010000543.1 GCA_020426755.1 Planctomycetales bacterium | reverse complement strand
TCGTTCGCTTCGTTTAGGGCGGTGTCGTAAAAAACTTCCGTTATGTGTCCCGTCGCAGGTCAATCGTTGTCCAGACTGCAATCAGACCTTTGGAACGCTTACCTCGAAGCCGAGAATCGTGGCCTTCGATCCCAGCGTAACGACGCGCTGGAACGCTATCTGGAATCGTTCGCTGCACTGCCCGTGGCCTCCCAGCATGAATGGTCGCTAAACCTCGCTTCCAGCATCGTCGATGATGGTGCGTCAACTCCGGTTCGGATGCCGCTGTTTCGTCGCTGCATTCTGCCAGCCCTTGAGGCGGCAATCGCAACTCAAACTCCCGGTGCTGCACGTTGGCTCGCCGGTTTCGCACAGCACATCTACAAATGCGGCGACCTTAAATCCCGACTCATAGACGGATCGCTTACCGAACACTCCCTGCTTCTAACCGCAATTGAACATGACGCCAACGATACAACCGCCCGACGCAAACTGCTCGATCTGTTGGTGCGGCGACTGAATTACACCCTTCGCGAATTGCCGTCCGGCGTTTTGTATGGCCACGATGGTGCAACTGTTGACCAATGCCGCGAGATGCTCGGCGAGTTGGACGATTTCACTCGCCATGCGGAAATTCTAGGTGTCGCCGATGATTACTCGAACTTTGTCGCCAAATGCAAATTTCACTACAACGCTTACGCTGGATACTTAACCGACAGGCGTGGCGCATCCTGTTACGCGGACTATCTCTCACAGGTCAGCGACGCCTAACATGGTTTTTAAGCTAGGCCTTCGGCACACCTTCCATGTTTGGCAACGCGGGCTGGCACTGGTACAATCTCTCGTAGTTCAGACATCGTCCGCTTCGTTTAGGGCGGTGTCGTAAAAGCCTTCCGCTATGTGACGCTAGTTTCCCCAGATGGATAACCCTTACGACGCACCAAAGGCAGCGATTGGTTCCAAACGCAATCTAGCGTCTCCCCGCCTCTCTGGTTGGTTGTGCGTCGCAGGCTGCCTTTTCACTGCCTTGCTCCTGTGCTTGAACGTCATCGGTTGCTGTCTTCACCTTTACACTTGCATCGGCCCGAGCGACCTAATCTTGAGCAGTAGTATCGGCGTCTTGCACACCGCAATTGCACCACATCGAGACATGACGGCATTGACCAACGACCCAAAGTTTGAGTCGCTTGGTGGGCTTCCCGGATATTGGCACACGGATCTCTTGAAACTCGGGCCTTTTCACCTGATTGCTGAGCCACCCGTTGAATCATTTCAACCATTTCGGTTCGATTTCGTTTCTGATGCCGAGTACACGGCCGTCGAATTCCCAATGCTGGCCATGGTTGCGGCATTTGGCTCACTGGGCTGGCTGCTGCTTGGGCGTCGCCGCGTCACATAACATGGTTTCTACGCTGCGGCTTTTGGCACATCTTTCATGTTTGGCAACGCGGGCTGGCCTTGGTATAATCTCTCGTAGTTCAGACATCGTTCGCTTCGTTTAGGGCGATGTAGTAAAAACCTTCCGTTGTGCGCACGAGATCATTGGTGCACGAGCTTCATCCCAATCTACTCTGGCTCGGCCACGCGTTTGACGGTCGCGAACCTCGTCCGTTGTTCGACGTCGGCATCACCGCTGTTGTTGACGTCGCCTTTGAGGAACCGACCGCTCAACTTCCGCGGCAGTTGCTCTACCTCCGCTTTCCGCTCAATGACGGTGGCGGCAATGATCCGCCCGTTCTTCGGTTTGCGGTTCAATCGCTCGTCGACTTGCTCCACTCGGAAACTCGCACCATGGTTGCCTGTTCCGCTGGCATGTCGCGTTCGCCGACAATTGCGGCCTATGCGCTCGCATGCCATCTCGATATTACACCCGAACTTGCACTCGAACGTATCGCTGCAATCAAATCACTGGAGATCAAGGGCCAACTATGGTCTGATGTGGCTAGTGTTTTCCCCAGCGTACGGCGGCCAGCATGGTTATTACGCTAGGCCTTCGTGACACCTTCCATGTTTGGCAACGCGTGCTGGCATTGGTAGAATCTCTCGTAGTTCAGACATCGTTCGCTTCGTTCCGGGCGGTGTCGCAAAAACCTTCCGATGTGCGACTCTGTCACACGAAGTGCAAACGATGTCCGACAACGCGTACGACGCTCCGCGGCAGTCCATGGTCCAATACGGATTGTCGGTACGTTATTCACTAATCGGAACCGTCATCGGTGCTTTTTTGGCGATCGGCTTCCTCGCCTTGTCTTACTGGTACTCAACCCTGCCCGCGATGTCTCCCGTATCACTCAAATGGTCCTTTACACCTTGGTGGCGTCACTGGGCTGTCGCGCTTGGTGCTTTTGTGCTTCCTGTATCACTGGGGCTCGCAATTGATACTTGAAAAACGACACTTCGCAACAAAAGGACGCTCGATTAGCTCGCCGCGACGACTGCGGTTGCACGTCGCACAACATGGTTTTTACGCCAGGCCTGCGGCACACTTTCCATCTTTGTCAACGCTGGCTGGCCTTGGTAGAATTCTCCGTAGTTCAGGCATCGTGCACTTCGTTCAGGGCGGTGTCGTAAAAACTTTCCGTTGGCAGACACGGGCTAAACCAAATGTCCATATCAATCGACCTTGATGACGAACAATCGAAACGTCTCGAAGAGCGCGCTCGAGAACTTGGCGTTGATCCACGCAAGCTGGCAATGGCGGCGGTCAACGACTTGTTGGCTCGCCCTGCCGACGACTTTCAGCGCGCGGCGACGACCGTTCTCAGTAAGAACCGCGAACTCTATCGGCGTTTAGGTTAATGCGTTATCTCACGCTTTCAGAAGTACTCGAATTGCACCGACTCGTCATTGAACTGACTGGTGGTGGTGCGGGTGTGCGAGATTTGGCGGGCGTCGAGTCGGCTGTTGTCCAACCACAAATGACCTTTGGCGCTGAAGAACTCTATCCGACACTGATCGACAAAGCAGCTGCGCTTTGTTTTTCGTTGGTGTTGAATCACCCATTCGTCGATGGCAACAAACGAATTGGGCATGCGGCAATGGAGACGTTCCTCATTCTCAACGGCCACCAACTTGACGCAGATGTCGATGATGCCGAGCAGCTATTCCTTAAACTTGCTGCGGGTGAGGTCCAACGCTCGGAATTGATTGACTGGATCACCGCCAACCTGATTGAAATGGATACTTAAATCGCGGTTCGGTGTCTGCCAACGTTACGTAGGGGCCTTCGGCGCACCTTCCCTGTTTGGCGACGCGGGCTGGCCTTGGTACAATTTCACTTAGTTTAGACATCGCGCGCTTCGTATAGGGCGGTGTCGTAAGAATCTTCCGTTATCGGACGCTAGTCTTTTGACGAATCACATTGACCTGCGCGAATTCATTACAACAGGTCAGTTCTTTGGCCTCGGTCCCACTAGTTCGCGAGATGATGTTATTGCGCGACTTGGCCAACCCGACGACACCGGCATCGTAACCAAACGCAAACCTCGCGGGACGATTTTTGTCTACGGTGGCATCGAACTTCACTTCAACGACGCTGACCGACTGGCGCTGATCCACTTCGACTACCCCAGCTTACCGCCGACTAGTTCACCGTCACTTTCGGTTTCGCCTTGGGTTCTAACAGACGAATCGCCGCTTGCTGACGTCCTTGCCGCGTGCGCTGATTGCGGTATCGAACTGCAGCACGTGTCGGATGATCCATCGCGCGTCTACCGGGCAGCATCTGGCGTTTCCCTTTCGTTTTACGATCCACATGATCCAGACCGCACTGGATTGGCGGCGGTTTCACTAGGCTTCTCAGATGGGGACCGTTAGCTCGCGGCGTCGCGTCCGCTAACATGGTTTTTACGGTAGGCCTTCGGCACACCTTCCATTTTTGGCAACGCGGACTGGCCTTGGTACAATCTCTCGTAGTTCAGGCATCGCTCGCTTCGTTTAGGGCGGTGTCGTAGAATCCTTCCGTTAGGGACCACGGTGACTCGATGACTGAGGCCGATTTTCACGTGCTCCTAATTGCCTCTAGCTTAATGGCTGTTCGCTTTGGCCAACGCTACGTTACGCAGACTCTGGTGTTTGACTTCCGGTACGACGTGCGGCAGAACCATTCGTGTGACGATCATGCCGCACCTGACGATCTGGTCTACCCGGATGACGATGGTCGAGTCGTTTACTGCACCTCGGAATCCGACGTTGTTTCGCTGCTATTGCGCAATGGGCGCTGCCCGCAATGGATCGACATATCGGTTGCACGCATCGGCGATTCGTTCACCGAACTTGAACTTCTTTGCTGCGGACGATTCACCAACGACCGCGACAAAATGTATCACTCTGATGGTGGCACTGG
>JAGQPK010000542.1 GCA_020426755.1 Planctomycetales bacterium | reverse complement strand
GTTTCAGTTCGCACACCACACTTCAAACGTGAGATCTTCACGGGTTCACAAATAACCGCGATTGAAATCACCTCTGAAACCGCTTTCGACGGCAGCGACCTTTCGCGGGTCGGCCATGTGAATGACTGCTTTCTGTCATCACCAACAGACGTCGGAACCTACATCAATCCGGGCGGACAGTGGCCGGTGTCGCGGGAATTGGAATACATTGGCAACGAAAGCAAGTACGTTGCATTCGGCGGTGAAACCTGTGGACTGGATGCTCGCAACGAGTCGGCTCGTGCGATTGCCGAGATGCAGCAGTTGCATATTGACTACCTTAATCTCGATTGGCATCCAGACGTAATACAACGTTGGAAGGACGAGGGGAAGTTTGCTGAAATCTCACGCAACATCGGTTACCGCTACCAGTTGAATTCAGTCGCTCTGCCAGACACAGCACGCATCGGCGGCGTGCTCAACCTGCAGATTGACTTGGAAAACGTGGGATTCGGCGAACTGTTCAATGGCCGCAAAGTCGAAGTCGTTCTGCGAAACAACCAGACCGCAGAACTCACCACAACGGCACTGTCCGTCGACCCACGGCGCTGGACAGGCGGCGAGAAGCAAACACTCACATTGCAACTTGCGCTGCCCGAGACGCTTGCCAACGGCACGTATACGCTCGGATTGTGGCTGCCCGACGCTGATAGCGACCTGCGAAATGATGTGCGATATGCCATCCGCTTCGCCAACGAGAATGTCTGGGACCCGATTAGCGGTGTCAATTGGCTGTCGAACTCTTTGCACCTGACGCGCGAAACAGTTGGCGTGTTACTGGAGGATGCCAGCAGCCTGCGTGAAATCGTCGGCAACGAAGCGTTGCTCGGTGACTTCGACGGAGATGGCGACAACGACGTGGCAGATATCGACGCGCTCGCCGCCGCAATTCGTGCTCAAAGTAACGATCTGCGTTGGGATCTCGATGGCGATGAACGGGTGAGCTCAGCGGATCAGACGACTTGGGTCCGTGTGATCAAGTACACGACTGCGGGCGATGCGACACTGGATGGCACGTTCGACTCGACCGATCTCGTACAGGCATTCCAAGCGGGTCGCTATGAAACTGGACTTGCAGCCGGCTGGGCAGAAGGCGATTGGACGGGCGACGGACTGTTCGACAGCGGAGACTTGGTGGCGGCCTTCACGGCAGGCGGCTACGAAGCGGAGGCCGTTGAGGTGACCGTGGTGCCGGAACCAACAAGCTCTGCTTTCGCTGTGACCGCATTCGCCTTTGTTTGCGGTTCCGTTTTGCGGCGGCGAGTGAGAGGCAATATAGATACTGCCGCTACGCGTTAGTGTCGCGGATTTCCACGACGACCAACGTACTTCGATCACTTCCGTCGTCGCCAAATCGCCAATGTCAATCCGGTGACGAATAGGACGACTCCGCATGGCTCCGGTACGGCGGACACCGCGGCGCGGGGACCTTGCTCGTATCCGCCGGATGTGAATGCGGCTACGAAGTCGCTGCTATCGAAATCACCATCACCATTCCAGTCACCGTCACTCCAATTTGAATTACCGTCGATGCCATCTTCGTACTCACCTACTGCGAACACTGCGACAAAGTCCGCCGAGTCAAAAATGCCGTCGAGATTCGAATCGCCGATCCATGTCTGCTTGACATCGATCCACTTTTCGACGTCAAGGTGATCCACGAGTCCGTCATCGGTTAGGTCGTAGAGTGACACGTTCGTGCCGCGTGCCGATTCTTCAGTCAGCAGATTGATGTCGGTGATATCAAGTGCACCGTCATCATTGAAATCACCGGTGCCACCAGGGAAGCTGATCACAGACCCAGGATTTGCATACAGCTCGGCAACTTGTTCTGCTGACAGTTCAGTCGTATAGAACTGCAGATCATCCAACCAACCCGAGAAACCACCAAAGCTAGACAACGTGCCCACCCAAAACAATTGGTAGATATCGTTCGCATCGGATGCAGCGGCCAGCGACGGAATCTCCTGCGGCTCATCGATTTCATCAATCAATTCGCCGTTAACGAACAGTCGAGTCCGTTCGGCCAGATTCGTATCAGGTCCATCACTATCAACGTACGATATCACCACGTGATACAGTTCGTCTTCTTCGATAAGCTGCTCGTCGGTAACGATGGCATCTTCGCCACCGGTCTTCCACGTCAAGCCCTGTTGTCCATCGATGTAGAGGCAATAGAAAGCACAAGGCGACGGCCACCAGACATTGTCACGCGCGAACAGCGCTTCGGGTTGCCCCGTGAACAACGGTTGCATCCAGAGTGATACGGTGAAGCTGCTTGATTCGGGAGCATTCTGCAACAGCAGATAGTTTCCCGTGGGATGCGTGTCACCGGGCGACGTTAGGCCAATGGCGTTGCCGTCGCCACCAATCAGAGATGGCTCACCTAACAACATTTCCGGACCGTTCGACCGCACGCTGAGCGCTGGATGGTTACCAGTTACGTCGACGATTGGAGCAGCCGCCGTATCAAACGTGTAGTGAAACTCAAGCTGCGCATGTGCAGTGGATCCCGCGATCGCGAGTACCAGCGAAAGAGAAGCAGCCACAGTTCGCCGGACGTAGCGAATCTGCAGCCAGAAGTCGACGCGCGCAAGCATGGTGATACCCCCCCTACACAAACCAAAGGATGTCAGCCGCCTCAACTCCAGTGCCATCAGTGTAGCCAACACAACGTTGCGTTGAATAGGCCCCGCTAGCCACAGAAGCTGACCATCAAAACCGCTAGCCGAGATCTCTATAAACGGCATGTTCAGGATTCGTTGCGAACCGAAGTGTGGTCGTGGACAATCTTCCAGCCGTCGGCGAATTTGCGGAGAACGAGCGTGAACCTGCCACCAATCGGCTCAGCACGCTGCAATTGCCAAACACCTTGTACTTGCATGGCGGCCACTCCCAACGGCAGGAATTCGAGTTCTTCGAAGTTCACTTTGCCCATCGTTTGCCGATCGGGATAACGCTGTTTGTAACGTGCCAACGTTGCGTCATAGCCACGAGTAACTTCGCCGCCAGATGAAAACGTAAGTTCTGGGCTTTGCCAATAGGCGTGCATGAATCGTTCGATGTTACCTTCATTCCAGGCCTGCAATTGTTCCTCCAGCAGGCGACGGACGACGACCTCGGCCGACTCAACCGTTTGCGTGGCCATGACGCCATCAGGTAATTGCAGGTAGATATCGAAACGTCCCGAGCTATCCGCGGCGCCGCAACTCATGCCACGTGTATTGTGCTGCAGCACAATCTCGCCGCCTGCGGAGACGGTGATCAATCCACCGACATTTGGCTTTAGCGTTTCGCGCATGCTCTGATTGACCGCTTGGGCGAGCGTCTTACCGGCGTAGCGGATTTGTGCCGCGACATCATAAGCGATCGAATTACGAATGTATTCTTCGCCGACGCCCGTGCCGGAAACAGCGCACGTGTCGTTGGCAGCGTAGGTGCCCGCACCGATGATCGGCGAATCCCCAATCCGTCCGGGTAACTTCTTATCGGTACCGCCTGTGCTGGTGCCGGCGGCCAGATTGCCATGCGTGTCTCGTACCACACAACCAACCGTGCCCAGGTACCCTTCGCCGCGTCCCGCCGCGTGGGCTGGAATTGCCGAAAGAAAGTAGTCAGGGTCGACCAACTCAAGCTGCTGCTGGGCCGCGAACTGCTCGGCGCCTTTACCTGCCAGCAGAACATGCTTAGTATTCGACATAACACGGCGTGCCAAACTGATCGGATTCTTGACCGTTGTGACGCCAGCAATCGCACCACAAGCCCTAGTGTGACCATCCATGATCGACGAGTCGAGTTCGCAACGTCCCGCCTGAGTTCGCACCGCTCCGCGTCCCGCGTTGAATAACGGATCGTCTTCCAGCGTTCGGATCACCGCCTCGACAACATCAAGTGCCGCACCGTTGTCACTGAGCATCTGACGACCAACATCAAGTGCCCGCGTCAGCCCCTGCCTTCGCGCCGCCTGTTGATCAGCATTCCATTCAGCCGGATCGCTCGCCCCACCATGAATCGCAATGGCCCACTTCACCGCTGACGCTTGGTCGGAGTGAGGTGGTTCGTCAGACCACGTGGGATGCACGACGAAATTGGCAACGATGAACATGCTCGTGACAAGTAACGATCGGTACATGCAAGACCCTTCCAAGCTGGGAAAACTACCCACGCCTCACAAGAAAACAAACGGACGGGTAGAGTATACCGTTCGTGATCGCATTGCGTGCGCGAGACGCCGATTGATTGAGCTTTGTTCGGAAATGATCGAGCGTAATCATGTTCGGTGATTTAGTTCG
>JAGQPK010000541.1 GCA_020426755.1 Planctomycetales bacterium | reverse complement strand
GATGCAGCTGAGCGATATCATATCGGTTTGCAGCCCCTTCGCGGCGACATTTTCGGTACCGTTGTCGGTGGATGAGTACCTAACACGCCAGTTCCTACCGACAAATCCACTGTACCCAGATAGCTGGTCAATGGTGCTGTCCTACTTCGGCTTCACGCTATGCCTCGACGGTGCGTTGTTAGCCACAATGTATTGGCTGCTCACGACCCGATGGCGTGTCGCCCAGTAGTCGTCGGATTGCTCGAGCAGAAACTTCGCGCAAGCAAACTGATGAAGCTTACGCGGAGATGCCAGGGCGCAGAGTCGCGACGTGCCAGCGATCGTTCATCCATTCGCGGCATTGGACGCACGCATTTTGCAGACGCAACTCAACAGCAGACACGCCGCGTTCACTAGCGGTGTGCCATGACTGGGCCGACGACCGAACTCATGATCTGATCGAATCGGCTCGAGTGATCTTCGCTGACAATCACGCGATCACCTGGTAGGACGGCGTAGTCCGACTCGAATCCGATTCGGCGTTCCTTGCGGTCGAAGCGGCAGGCCATCTTTAAAGCACGCTCAGGACCTTGAGGCGTGGCACGCAAAATATAGACGTCGAGATTTCGAAACTTGGACGTCGCGCGGCTGACTTCGAGCACATCCTGGACGCGAGTTTCGGATGTGACCGGAACGCTGATGGTTTTGTCTTTCGAACCGCCACGGAATTCGACCGAGCAAGTGGTCTGCGAATCAAGTGGCTTTTCGGCGGTGTCGCGCGACATCCATTGGGGGAACGCCGAGCCAGCGGGGAGGTGAGCACAACCGGTGCTGAATGCAGACAGCAGAAGTAGCAGCGACCCATAGCGTTGGATGGCAGCGCGACGCAGGCCTGTCGGGGACATAAGGACGAATCTCCTCGTGCAAGATGAGCAACAGGTCGAGCCACATGTCCCCCCGGACATCGACCTGGTTCAGATACATATCGTGACGCTGAGAGTTATCGGTAGGCTGTACCGTCTACATCAGTTTTTCTCAAGTCACGGCGCGATTAAACTGCGCTACTAATAACCTGTGCTAAATCAATCACACCGCATGCTGGCATGCAGGCCGTGGTGCTGTTCGCAAGCTGCTGTCGCTAGCGGATGTACGGCGCGACGTCGTGCTGGCGAACGGTTGCGAGAAGACGCTATTTCGTACGAGCGGAATTGCGCGGTTCGACCGCTCCTTCCATTGTCCGGTCGCGGGTCGCACGCTTGGCTTGCTGGAGTGCTTTCGCTGCTCCGGCAAAAATGTCGACCGCAATGCGTGGGTCGTCGGAACCGACGGTGACAAAACCAGCGCTTAGAGTGGCCGTCGGCAGTTGCAACTCACGTAAACGCGCCACGACGGCTGTACGCACACGCTCGAAAATCTGAATCGCGATGGGACGATTCACTTGGCGCAGAATCACACCGAACTCATCGCCGCCTAGCCGAGCTGCAAAATCGTCGCGGCGCAGGCGAGTCTTCAGCACGTACGCTGTTTCTCGCAATACTGCGTCGCCCATGTTATGTCCGGCGCTATCGTTGATCTGCTTGAATAAGTCGACATCGAAAAGTCCAACGGCAAGCGGCAAGCGGCCGGCCAAGTCGGTTGCGAGTCGACCGTCCCAGGCGCGGCGGTTCGGCAACTGAGTCAGTGAGTCTTGCATCGCCAGATTGATCCAACGCTGACATTCATCCTTCTCACGCCGCACTGATGAACGGAGCGCGACAATTTGTCCAACCAGCTCAACCGCGTTGGCAACTTCGCGTCCCGAAGCATCCTCGCCCAAACGAATATCCGCCACGGGCGGGGTTAGGGGCGTCGTCATGAGTGGACCCTGTCCGAGCGCAATCCAGCCGACTTGTCGTTCTTCGAGCGCGCTGCGAAACGGTGCGATGGATTCGGCGTCGATCGGTCGGTCAGTTACGATCAAATGAGGTATGGCATCGGTCTGCCCCCAGCCGGTATGGCTGACGTCGTAACCAATGTCCGCCAAGAACTCCGCGAGCCACTGACGTTGTTCGCTCACGTGAATCAGAATAAGTGGGGCTGATTTGCTCATACAAAAGGTGCAAAACACAAGTCAGAGGTGCAAACTGAGAAGCAAAAGTGCAAAGGCGCTTTGACAGACCGTCAGAATTCCACGTCTGCTCGGATACGCATTGGATGCGGCGTCCGATTGCGCTAACGGCCTCACGAACGCTCACAAATTCTTCGTCTCTTTGGAGTACCGACGAAGTTACGCGAGTAGCCCGGACCGGGAGAGACAAGATCAAGACAAGACGTGATGCCCAAAATCATGTGGGCAATCGCTATTCTAGTCAGCGACGCCTATTTTGCACGCATTTCGAATCACTTTTTAATCTCGAATTGTTTTGCTAGCAGTGGTGGTTGCGTCGCAGACGCTGGCTGCTAGAATCGGCGACAATTTGGATCGAACGCGGATCGATCCGTTAACCTAGCCTCCCAACGTCCGGACGAGGATGAATCACGCGACGCACGAGATAACGCCCCCCGCGGTGCATTGGCACCGCCGCCATCTGCTCGACCTGGAACGACTCTCGGCCGAAGAAGTCACGACGCTGTTGGATGTTGCCGACTGGTTGCGTGTCAAGACAGATGGCTGTCGTACGAAGCTCAGCGCACTAGCCGGTCGTACGAGTGCCAATCTCTTTTTTGAAAACTCGACGCGAACCCGCACGAGTTTTTCGTTGGCGGCCCGCCGCTTGGGTGCGGATACCGTCGAGTTTTCGGCATCGGTCAGCAGTCTCTCCAAAGGTGAATCGTTCGTCGATACGGCGCGCAACATCGAGGCGATGAATGTGGATGTGGTCGTCGTTCGGCATCAGACACCTGGTACTCCGCACCTCTTGGCGGAACAACTCGAATGCGCGGTGCTTAACGCCGGCGATGGTGCGCATGAACATCCGACGCAAGGGTTGCTGGACATTCTGACGATTCGCCAGCGCCGTCCGTCCTTACAGGGACTGACTGTTGCGCTGGTCGGCGATATCGCTCACAGCCGAACGGCCCGCTCCAACATCTGGGGGCTAAAAAAACTTGGTGCCCACGTGATTGTCTGTGGACCCTCGACGCTCGTATCGCGTCGCTGGGAAGAAGTTGGCGTCGAGGTGGCACATAACTTGGATGAGATTCTGCCGCGTTGTGACGTGCTCAACCTGCTACGAATTCAATTTGAGCGTCAGTATACGCGACCATTTCCGTCGGTACGTGAATACGCGCTGCTCTACGCCATGAATCGACGTCGCATGGAACGAGCGAAGGACGACATCTTGATTATGGCTCCCGGGCCGATCAATCGTGGTGTCGAGATCACGACGGATGTCGCGGACGGTCCGCACTCGGTGATTCTCGATCAGGTGACAAATGGATTGGCGGTCCGCATGGCGGCGCTTTGGCTCGTCAGCCACGGCGAAAACGCGACAAGGGAGTTGCTATGCCAAGTGTGTTGATCCAAAACGGTCATCTGTTGGACCCGAGTCAGAACCTGGATCGCATCGGCAATCTCCGGCTTGTTGACGGTCGGATTGCGGCCATCGAACAAGTGGATGCACCCGTGGGGGCCGTCGACGAAGTGATCGATGCCACCGGCAAGCTGGTCGCGCCGGGTTTGATCGACATCGGCACTGAACTGCGCGAACCGGGATTCGAGGACGACGAAACGGTCGCCAGCGGCGCCGCTGCTGCGCTCGCCGGCGGCTTCACCTCGATTGCCTGTCTCCCGAATACGAGCCCGCCGATTGATTCGCAGGCTGGCGTCGAGTTCGTGTTGCACCAAGGCCATCGTGCTCGACAGTGCAATGTGTTCGTCCTGGCGTGCGTCAGTAATGATCATCAAGGGCAAGAGCTTGCGGAGATGGGCTTACTGGCTCAAGCAGGTGCCATCGGCTTCACCGACGCACCACGTCCGGTTGCCAATGCCGAACTGATGCGGCGTGCGCTCGAGTATTCACAGATGTTTGGCCGACCGATTCTCAATCGGCCGGAAGTGCCGGAACTGAATCGTGACGGCGTAATGCACGAAGGCCTCGTATCCACGCTGCTCGGTCTGGCCGGCATGCCGGCGGAAGCCGAAGACGTAATGACCGCGCGTGACATCCGCCTGGCCGAAGCCACCGGCGGTCGTCTGCACCTATTGCATATCTCCAGCAGCGGTAGTGTCGACTTGCTGCGCCGTGCTCGAGCGCGTGGAGTGCCCGTCACGTCTGGCGTCTGCATCACCAATCTGTGCATGACCGACGAAGCACTACGCCTGTTCGATGCGGAATGCAAAGTCAATCCGCCGCTCCGTTCGGATGAACATCT
>JAGQPK010000540.1 GCA_020426755.1 Planctomycetales bacterium | reverse complement strand
CGACAGGCTGGTGTGTGGGTCCATCTTCACCGACACCGACCGAGTCGTGCGTGAAGATGTAGACAACTGGCAGGTTGGCCAACGCTGCCAAGCGAATCGAAGGGCGAAGATAGTCGGCGAACACGGCGAACGTTGCCCCGCTAGCGAAGAAGAAACCGTCGTAGGCGATGCCATTAAGTACGGCGCCCATGGCGTGTTCTCGGATGCCGAACCAGAAGTTGCGGCCCTGCGGATTTTCCCGGCTGTAGTCGCCACCGTCCTTGATGTAGTTCTTGGTGGAACCGAACAGGTCGGCGCTGCCGGTTAGCAGCATGGGCAGTTCCTTGGCCAACGACTGGATAACGACGCCGCCGGCGCTGCGTGTGGCATCAGCGTAGTCTGCTGCGAATTCGGGAATGCGATCAGCCAGATCGTTGGGGACAGTGTGTGCCTGGCCAGCTTGCAACTGAGCCGCCAGTTCCGGATTGGCTTGACTCCATGCCGCGAATGTTGCCTGCCACTTATCGTACTGCTGCTGCAGTTCTTGTTGATGAGCGGCGAAGGCTTCGCGGACTTCGGGACCGACGTAGAAGTGCTCGGCTGGCAAGCCCAAGCCCTGACGGGCGGCGTCGGCGAATTTGGCACCGCCTTCACCGTGCGCTTTGGCAGTGCCGGCAACTTCCGGGATGCCGCGGCCGATTTCAGTTTTGGCGACAATCAGTTTGGGCTTACCGTTGTTGTTCGATTTAGCATGAGCCAATGTTTTCTCGATGGCGGCGAAGTCGTGGCCGTTGATTGTGATGACTTCGAATCCGTAGGCTTCAAAACGCTTGGCCGTATCTTCACTCTGTGTGACCTTCGCCATGGCATCGAGCGTCACGTCGTTCGAGTCATAGATCAGGATCAAATTATCCAGACCCAGGTGGCCGGCCAAAGCGGCTGCTTCGGCGGCAACGCCTTCCTGCAAGCAACCGTCGCCGGCCAGTGCCAGGACGTGATGATCGAAAATGGTGTGTTCGGCGGTGTTGAACTTGGCCGCCAGCGCTTTGCCGCTGATCGCGTAGCCGACTGCGTTACCGACACCCTGACCGAGCGGGCCGGTTGTGGCCTCGACGCCAGGTGTTTCGCGGAACTCGGGGTGACCTGGAGTCTTGCTGTGTAATTGGCGGAAGTTCTTCACTTCTTCCAGCGAAAGGTCGTAGCCGGATAGATGAAGCCAGCTATAAAGAAACATGCTGCCGTGGCCGGCCGACAGAATGAAGCGGTCGCGGTTGATCCAGCGCGGTTGGGTTGGGTTGTACGATAAGCTGTTACCGAACAGCACGGCGCCAATTTCGGCGGCGCCCAGCGGCAAGCCCAAGTGACCGGAACTGCAAGCGTGTACTGCGTCGATGGCGAGTCCTCGCGCGACGGTGGCGGCGCGAGCAAGTTGGTCCTGATTCATAAAAACTCAGTTCTTCTGCGGCATTTTGAGGATGATTAACCCAGGAGTGTAATACTCCAGGCCCTCAACCGTCAACGCTTCCTAGGAGTTCTCATGCCCTCAGCGACGCCCGTTGCAGTGATCACCGGCAGTGGCCGCCGTCGTGTCGGACATGTGATTGCGAACCATTTGGCGATATGTGGATATCGGTTGGCGCTGCACTACCATGGTTCTGCCGACGAAGCCCGTGAAACCGTGCAGCTCTGGCAAAGCCGCGGAGTGGATGTGGAGGCATTTCCTGCAGATGTTGGGCGTGAGGCGGATGTCGATCGCATGTTCGAGCAGGTCATGCAGCGATTCGGTCGACTCGATGCACTGGTCACTACCGCCAGCGTTTGGGAGCCGACGCCGCTTGAGAGTATCACTGCAGAACAGTTCCTGGAGAGCTATCAGGTCAACACTCTGGGTACGTTTCTCTGCGCACGTCGCGCTGGACTATTGATGGCCGAGCAGTCGGAAGGCGGCTCGATCGTGACTGTCGGCGACTGGGCCATCGAGCGTCCCTACCCAGGCTATGCCGCGTACTTCGCGGCCAAGGGGGCGATTCCGACGCTGACCCGGACGCTGGCCGTCGAACTGGCGCAGCGTAATCCACGCGTACGCGTCAACTGCATTCATCCAGGTCCGGTGATGTTTCCGCCCGGTGCCAGCGAGCAAGAGCAGCAGGCCCGCATCCAAGCGACTCTGGTTAAACAGGCGAATTGCCCGGAGACCGTGGCTCACGCCGTGCAGTTTCTGCTGGAAAACAGCTTTGTCACGGGAGTTTGCCTGCCTGTCGATGGCGGGCGTTCAGTTTTTGCAGCAGAACTCGAATCACGCGGGAGACCCAAGCAAAAACCTGCGGTTAATTGACGGAGCAGAATCGCGGTTCGAAGGTTGGAGGAAGGGAATGACGTCGTCGGCAGAAGGATCTGGCCAAACACGTTTGTCGGGGAATGCTGGGGCTATGAAATGTAACAATGAGCTGCCGATGTGGGTGCCGACCGTCCTAGGGCTGGCGGCAATCTACAACTTGGCCTGGGGGGTGTGGGTCGTCGCTGCTCCCCAGACGCTTTTTGCCTGGGCCGGGATGTCGCCGCTGCAGTATCCGTCAATTTGGCAATGCGTCGGGATGATCGTGGGCGTATATGGCGTCGGTTATGCCATCGCCGCGACCAATCCATATCGGCATTGGCCAATTGTCCTCGTGGGGTTGCTCGGCAAGATCTGTGGTCCAATCGGATTTGTGGCCGCCGCGATGCAGGGCGATTTGCCTTGGCGGTTTGGTGCGACGTTGATCACGAACGACTTGATCTGGTGGTTGCCCTTTGGCGTGATTCTCTATTTCGCCTTCCGTTTTAACTCGGACACCTCGCGGCAAGCCGAGCCGCTCTGTCTGCAGAAGGCGCTGAATGAGCCCCGCAGTCAGCGCGGAGCCACCCTCGCCGAGCTGTCGCAGCGGCAGCCGACCTTGGTTGTGTTCTTGCGTCATGGCGGTTGCACCTTCTGCCGGCAAACTCTCGCTGACTTAGGTGAGCAGCGTCGAGCTTTAGAAGCCGAAGGTGTCACGTTGGCGATCGTTCACATGGGCCGACCGATGGACGGCACGATGATGCTGCAGCGTTACGGCCTGGAGTGTATTCATCAATTCAGTGATCCGCACTGTTTGATTTACAAAGCCTTTGGGTTAGAACGTGGTCGGCTATCTCAATTGATCTCGACGACCGTTGTGAAGCGAGCGATCCCGGCCTTCTTGGCTGGGCACGGAGTCGGCAAGTTGGCGGGCGACGGCTTTCGTATGCCTGGCGTATTCGTCTTAGTCGATGGCCAGATTCGGGTCACGCATACGGCAGCGACCGCAGCCGAGCGGCCTGACTATCTGCAGATCGTGCAGGAGCTCGATTGTGAGCTCGTGCATGCGTAGGCGCGAGCTTGGTGCGGGTCGAGCTTTTGGAGTGCGGCCGCGCAGCTGCCGCTTTTGAACGAAGCCCAGTGTGAAGATTCACGAGCGATCTTCAAGTACGAACAGGCTTCACGCTCCATCATTCTTGCGGTGTCCGGATTCTTGCCGTGTCCGGCTCACATGAAAAGCGATAGCTACGCGATCGCACTCCATAAACCGATCGCATTCCATGAATATCGGGCTCGCTCAGCTACGACCGCGCCGCGACTTCGCCCAAGATGCGTGGTGCTCGCGTCGTGGGGTGAGCGGCCACATCGACGTGGCGACGAATCAAATGCGGCATCCACAGCGCCTTGTCGACCAGTTCGATGAGCACTGTTGGATCGATCGGCTTGCTCAAGAAATATGTACCGCCCGCTTCGTGACATTCGGCAATCACTTCGCTGCTGCTCGTCGCCGAGATGTAAATAATCGGAATGTCGTTGCCCAGGTATTCGTGATTGACTGTGCGAACGAAGTCAAAACCGCTGCATGCATCCAGTTGCGTCTCGACAATAATCAGCGACGGCATTTCGCGACGAGCGAGATCAAGGCCAATGGCGGCGGTGGGAGCACCGTCGCACGGAAAGCCGGCGTTCTCGAGCTGCGAACAGATGTAATCGCGGCAGTTATTATCGCGATCGACAACAAGTAGACGCGTGGCGGCATCGGCTGTGTGCATGGTGTTATCTCCGAGGCTCGGAATTCGCTTCAGTCTGCCACCACCCACGTCAGCGTGACAGAGCTGCGAATCCAGAAAGGGAATCGCGGAAATATAGCTCTTGCATTGTTGGGACAATCGGTCGCAGGCAGTGAGAACGCGGCAATTGCGGCGGAAGATGGTGCGCTTACCGTTCGCAGCCAAGTTCGCCGCAACTCGCTACCGTCGTTTTGCCCCGGCGACTTCGCTGCGCATGCAGTGAGAACTGCGGCGGGTGCCTTTCGGCGAACGACGTCGGAGCTGATGTCCGA
>JAGQPK010000053.1 GCA_020426755.1 Planctomycetales bacterium | reverse complement strand
GTCGAGCGCTACGGGAAAGTTCATATCCAACGACGCTGTCGCGCGAGTTCTCCGCCGGTACGCGGCGCACGACGGAAGTGGCTTGTTGCAGAGGAAGCGAGACGCCATCGTTTCGTTGCAACAGGACAGCCATTTGTCCGGCGGGCACCTCTTGATTGCCGGTGACACGGATTTCGTGCCGCACGCCGTTCTCCTCCGGCGTGAAGTGCAGGTCCTCAGCGAACAATGGCGACCATGCCGCAGCGGCCGCCTTGCGCTTGGCCAATAGCTCTTCGACACGGTCACGATACGGTGTCGGATCTGGATAGTGACGACGTGCGACACGCAATAGTTTGGCAACTTGCAGGCTGAAGTAGCTGTCGTCGGAATTCTCCGTCGGCCCCCAGAAATCGTCGAGTGCTCGCGCGGCAAGCCAAAACAGATACGCTTGCACATCAAACCGTTCGAGTTGCACTGCTGGGTCATCATTGGCTGCTGACCACAGTCGCTGCTGGGCCAAGGGAGCGGCTGCCCGTGTCAGGTGGTCAGCAGACTGCAGGCCGAGTCGGGCTCGGGACAGTGTTTCGCCACGCTGAACGGCTTGCGCTGTCTGCTTGTAAAGTTCGATCCGTTGGGCGTTGAGTGACTGCAGGGCGGATCGGATCCGCCGACCGACTTGGTTGACCTGTGCGACCGCAAGTTCCGTTTGCCGCTCGGGCGATTCTCCCGACAAGTTAGGCACAGCAATCGCGGACCCTGCCGTGTCGTTTGCCGAATCGCCCAAAACTGGTGCCGTATTCAGCAATTGCAATGTTGGATGTGTCGCGTTGTTGGCTAACTCGAATAAGTAGCTGTCGTTCGCATTCGTCGCGTCCGTGGCGGGTTTGACGTCGGTATCGAGTCGCGCACCGGTCGCTTCACGTTGGAGGCAGAAACGCCGCCGCAGTTCATTTCGAATGCGCACATCGTCGCCGGGAATCAGCGGTACCGACAAGGCGATTTCAATTTGCCTCAGCGTCCATTGATCGTTGGCATCTTCCAGCCACAACCGGCGGCAATGCTCGGCATACGCCGTCTTAAGTTCCTGCAAGTGACGTTGAAGTGTCATTCGCGCCGTGGTGACGGGTTCGAGCTGTTCGGCACGGGACACACCGGCCGCGATCGCTTGTACGGAGGAGCCGAGTTGATGCGCAGCAGTAATCGCTTGGGTGAGGATCTGCGCCACATCGGCTCGGATACTAGCGTCCTGATCGGCGAGTATCGCAGCCTGAGTTGACCGCGCCGACCAGAGTGCAAAGTGGGCAAGCACGGCCCACGCTTCATCGCGCGAGCGGTAAGCGTCGCGGCCTTCGACGTCAATTCGCTCCAAGGCCGGCCAACCAGTCGCAGCTTCGTCGGACAGCATTTGCGCCGCAGCCGTTTCCAGCAACTTGACTTGTTCTGCACGACCCACGAACAAACGGTCCCACTGGGTACGCTGCAACGTGTCCGTCTGCGTGGCGAGCCCCTGCAACCAGTAGTGGCTGCGCAGTTCATTGACAGCCAACGTTTTTTCCGCGGTCGCCTGCAGTCGTAACATCGTTGGAATGGCAGACGGTGCCGCACCCTCCCAATCGAGATCGCTGAATAACGTTCGCAAGAAATGCAATTCGCTGTAGTCGGGTGGAGTTGGTTCCGTCGCGAAGTCGACAAATGACAACCACTCCGCCAGCTCCTGACGTGTTGGCGGTGAAGTCTGATATGCCGCCTGGATACGATTCCACACCAACGACTTTACGGCGCGCGGCGAGGCCGTGGGCGGAGCGACGGGACCTGCAGCGGCCGCATTCGGTTGCGCGGCAACTTCCTGTTTCCATTTGTCGTAAGCACTCTGCGCTGCAGTTTGCTCGGCGTCGGTTAGGGGACTCACACGTTCCGCCAACGCCAAACTTGTCGCTTCATCGGCGTTCAACCAAGTTGTCGCCTTCAGATCAGCAAGCTTGTTGCGAATCCAGGCCGCGTTCGAACTGAACTGTTCGACATATGCCGTGCCGGCGGTGAGCAGCTGTTCTTGACGCAACAACCGCTGCTCGATTTCAGCCCATTCGATCGGCGAGGATTGATAGACGGGACGCGCCGCTAACTCGGATAACTCCAACCACATAGCATCCAAGCTGTCTTGGTGACTTGCGGTGGCAATCGGCGCCACCACTGGCTCAGCGGAGCCCGTCGCGTAGACCAATGGAAAGTCGGTCGCGTCAGCGGGGATCAAGCGCGGACGCTGTCGGCTGCTGCGACGAGTTCGTGCAAAGTGATCAGTCGATCGATTGACGTATTCGGCAAGTTCACGAAGTGTCACACGGTTGTCACTACCGCAAGCGGCGCCGCGTAACCCGGTAGCCAGGAAGTAACCGAAGCTTGAGCAGCCGCGGTCCGGCATCAGTTCATCGGTCTCACCCAAATCGCATGACGTGAGGATCGCCAGATCGGGGATGTCGAGTTCATGCGCGACTTCGGCCAACCGATGAGCGAACGTTGGATAGATGATCCCCAGCGACCAGGACTGCCCCAATTTGCCTGCGTCTATCACCAGAAGTTTGTGCGCCGCAGCCAAGGATTCCGTCGCGCCGATGGCTTGGAGAATCGGTTGAAGCGGCACCCAGGTGCGGCTATCGTACGGATCGGAGGTGGGGAAGATCAAGCACGGTCGGTTGTCGTCGTCGACGGCTCCGTGCGCATTGATTTGTAGGATGGCCGTGCGTCCGTCGGGGCCGCCTGGCCGCAGGCGACGCAAGGCGTCGCGCAGGGATGCTAAGAACTCGGCTTCGTTACTCCACGAGTTTTCGGCACGCGAGAAGCTGACGTTGGGATAGTCTTTGAGTAGATTCGCCGTCAGCGTCGCGTCTTCCACTGCCAGCGAATTCGGTGGCAGCGGAAACGGATAACCGCTCTCGATAAACGTCAACCATGGAGTCGGCTGAGGCAGATAGAGCAGCCACCAGACCAACCAGCCTACGAGCCCCAGCGACGCGAGAGCATACGCAGTCAGCTTAATCCGGTAACGTAGGCGATGATCGAATAACTCGCGAGAACTCGTTTGCCGCCATTGCCGATCCGAGTTTCCTCGCGCGGCGGCTGGCGGCGCGCTGCGCGGCGACGGCGTCTGCGGGCGCGACGGAGTTGGATCGTTCTTCTTCGGCTTATCACCACGCCAGTTCATTCACGCCACCGTTTGCGCACTCGGACCTTGATGCTTCCTTCCGATGTTGTCGCAGAACGCGCGCGTCAATTCAACGCCTGAATGAACGGACCCAGCTCGCAGAGAACGCCGCCTGCGGCATCGCCGGGCGGCGCGAGTGCTCGTTCAACGACGCTGGTCCGATGCTGATGCGCCGTGAATGCCGTGGAAAGCGAACTAACTTGTTGCGACCTGATTTAACGCCACTTTCGCAGCATCGAGCGAAGTTCAACCAGCGATGGATCGGGTAGAGCGGCTTCCACAGCTTGTGTTGGCGTCGGTTGAGTCAGCGTTACGGCCGGCTCGGATTCGACCGCTTCCACCGGTGGATCGATGAATTGCGCGGCTGGTCGCACGCTGGATACGGGCATGACGCTGAGCGATTGTTTCGCGGGCACATAGCTGGCGACTTGTTCTTCCTGCGGTGGCGTCAGGCTGGCCACCCGTGCCACCCGACTTTCCGGAACCTGCAGCTCGTGCAAGAAGCAGCTCGCTCCCAGGGCGATCGCGTTGATATCATGATCGCTGACGGCTCGTACGTTGGCCGAGCCTGCGAACGTTTGATAAACCTGCACCTGTCCCGCAAAAATGTACTCGCCATCAATCTCGTGGTAGCAATACAACACCGTGCCTACTGGAACCTGGCTGTCCTTCGGTTCGATATGGACATGTGCCGCACCACGATTCGCGTCGGCGTGAATCATCACACCGAAAGTGTTCGCATCGAGAACGGGGGCAACGGACGGCGTGGCATCGTGATAGGCGAGCTGTGATTCCGCTTCGGCCACGAATTGTGGCGAGTCGGAAGTGGCGGGAGTGTACGCGGCGGACGAATCATCGACGTCGACGTCGACGTCAACATCAACGTCGACATCGGAATCATCATCGCTTTCGGCTCCCTCGCGATCTTCCGATTCAGAGGATGCACCTTCGCGACGAATCGGCGGTGTATCAATGACCTCTTCCGCCGACTCGATGACGACGGGTTCCGTGTTAGGGCAGCAGATGTGCAAGGCGCGGACCGCAGCGGCGCGAACGCGTTGCGACGGCTCGAGATAGCAGCCCGTTTCATCCCGTTCGTAGGCCATTTGCGCGAGACGCTTGACCATCGCTTCTTTGCAGCAGCAGGTCATGCCGCAGTTCGAGCAACACTTGTTGCCGGCCGCTTCGGCAACCGCTTCGACGGCAGCTAGCCGCACATCTTCTGTGCAGTCGCTGGTCGCGGCGATCATCGCTTCGGTGATTGAGCCGTCTGTGTCGTAGCAACCGCAACCGATCTTGGCGAGGTACCGAATGGCCTTGATCTTTTGAGGTTTGAGGTCCTCTTGCTGTTTGATTTCGGCGGCTTTCTTGATCGCTGGATTGGCAGATTCCAGGTTGGCCGCGTCGGCAATCGCCTTACGTGCGGGCTTGCATTCCAAGCCAGGGTGCTTGCCGGAGCGATTCACCAGCGCGCCGTTGACCTTTTTGATGCCTTGGGGAATTCCCAACGCGGACCAGATCGTACCTTCGCCGGCCAGCGCTGAAGTGGGTGCGAAGTGCGGCACACCAAATACCAGGGCAAAGCTCAACCAGAATCCTGCGGCAGATTTTTTCATCTCAAATGCCCCTGCTTCCTTGCTAGGCGATCAGGTCTGCATGTTTCTTTCGCACATTGGCGCGACACAATCACACGCTAGAACTGATCGGTACGGGCACGGCAGATTTCGTTGAGAAAACACGAGAGCTCGCACGGCTCCGCTAATAGTCAGAGTCGACGCGGCAGGTTAAGTCGAAGCAGGTTACCTATTTTAGTTCGATCGTATAGGACTTTCGGAAGTCGGTGGGCTGCTCGATCACCACTTCCTTGGTTCCCTTACGCGGTTTCTGTACGAAGCCGGCGGCTTCCAGCGTGTACTTGCCCGCAGGGACATCTTTGAACTCGAATTTGCCACCATTGGCGGTCTTAACCGGGTCGAAGGTCTTGTCGCCCTTCAGCTCGACGGTCACAAAGTCGGGGGACAGAGGGCCCAGCTTGACGGTGCCTTTGACTGTGCCCCGAACTTCGGGAGGAGGGTCGCCGGTCGAACCGTCTTTCGTCTTGGCGGGTGGCTTTGCAACGACGATCCGCTGTGGACCAGGAATGCGCGAACGGGTTGCGTCCGTCTCTTGGCCAATGCGATCTTGGAGTACGACGTGCAGCCAGTACGAGCCCGGCTGGAGATCCTTCGTCTCAATGACGCCGCTAGCTTCCCAATTTCCTGCGCTGCCCGCCACACGCTGCAATTGCGGCGCGGGCTTGAGCGCGTCCGGCTTGGGAAGTTCGGTGGCGGAATCTGACAGTCCGGCGAGCACCTTGGCCACGCCCGAGAGGTCCGTCGCAGCAAGGCTCCAGCGAGCAGGCTTGCCTTGAGTGATTGGCGAATCGATTTGCAGTCGATTCAGTTGAGGTGGATCTCCGTCGAAGATCACCTGGAGCGGGACGTTGAGCTGGTTGCGTCCATTGAGACGCAGCGTGACGCGAAGTTGATATGCGCCGCGCAGAGTTGGCAGGGGCAAGCTAATGCGATGGTCGTGTAATTCATTGGCGATGGCCAACTGTCCGCCGGCACCGGCGCTCGTCAGCTTGTAAGCGGCCTGACGAATGGCAAAACGCCGCACGGGCGACAGGCCCGGCGTTTCGAGCGCGACTTCGATGGCATCCCCCTGATCTTGACGACCGAACGTATCGACGGGGGCATCCGCTTCGATCTCAATTTCCAGGGGGGTGCGTGCTGCCGGCACCGGGAACGCAGGGGGCTCGAGCGGTGACAGGTAAGCGATCGGTGTTTCCGGTTGACCTTCGGCAGGTTGAGGTGCGGTAACGGCAGGCGATGAGAGGTAGATTCGATTGAACCCGGCTTGTTTCAACCAGTTCACGCGTAAGCCTCTCAGATCACGACGTGATTCCTCATATTTGGCATCGTGCTCCAAATCGACTTCAAACGACATGGCACGCGGGTAACCGTCGATGTCGAGCCGAATGTCGGCGACGCCGCGCTGCTGTTGTGGAAAGTCGGCAAACATCCGCGCCTCGCCGCTCGCCGAGTCAATGCGGGCCGTCTTGACGAATGCGCCGTGCTTCAGACCGACGGCCTGCAGCCGCTGTTCATCAAACTGCATAACGATCGGCTGTTCGCTCAGGTGCAGCGGCAGGCGGGACGCCGAGCGTGGCCGCGCTACCATGCTTACTCGCTGCGAATCGGTACTGTAATCGGCCGCAACTTGCAGATATTCCCGCGGCGAGATGGTTTGAAGTTCAATCCATTTCAGCCACTGCCGCGTGTCGGTGCGAATCAGGCAGAGGAGTCCGCCAGAGATGTCGCTCGACGCGGCCTGGGGTGGCGGTGGTTGACTTGGTGCTGCCGCGCCGTTTGCGTCGGCTGCAGGTGGTGGCGCTGCCGGCGCGGAAAAGTCGACCTCATACGGTTCTCCGGCTGCGGGCAGCTTTTGGGGAGTGCTGGTCTGCGCCACGACGTGTACCCCGGGCAGCAACCGTTCATTGCCCGCTTCGAACAGCTGCTCGAAGATTTCCTGGGCCACTTTGCCGTCGGGGCCGAGAATTCTCCCGGGCGGCAACGAGGCATTCGTGCGACGAGGGATGGAGATCAATTGCACGCTGACCGGTCGACCCTCTCCTGAAAGGTCGCGCAGCGACAGGCGGAAATAGGTCGTGCGATTGGGATAGGCCGCGAGACTAACGGCCCCATCACCTACGGTGGGCTCGTCCCCGTCGACACCCACTCGCGACACTGACAATTGGATGTCGTCCGGGCGTGGCAGATCGTAGCTCAGTTGCGCTCGCGCGTTTTGGCCGAGCACTTCGACCGTCAGTTGTTGCGTGTCGGTCGAACCAGGCGCCGACACACCGGGCTTAATACGAGACTCTAGACGCCACGTTGCCGTCGACATCGCCGCTAAATCAACAGGCTGCTGTCGGCCAGGGCGCACTGTCAATTTGCGTTGTTGTCCATTGGTCGATTCGCGGATGAGTGTCAGGTCTAGCAACCGGTCATCGAAATCGAAACGCAACGCGACTTGTTTGGATTGATCGAATGTGGATTTAATGGTCAAGTCCAACGACTGCCACTGAGTTGTCATTTGCAGGGGGCCAGTGGACTCCCATTGCAAGACGATTGCCCCGGGCACTCGCTCTGGTCGCAAAGCCAGTTGTGGAAAACCCACTTGCAAGTTAGCCGCCAGAGACGCATCACGTCCGTCCAGCAGGCCGGCGATCCGTTCACTGCGCAGCGGCTCCAGCGTACCGGCAAGTTCTTGCGCGGCGGCGGCGTACCAGTTGCGCAGTGCCGTGCCAGCATCACGGAGTTGTTGCCACACATTGCTGCGATCGAACACAATCGGGGCAAATTCGGTGTCGCGATCAGCCAGACGAATCAGCAAGTGTTCCAATTCGACCTGCGTCGTCAGGCCGGCCAGCTTGGTGGCGGTGACTTCGTGTGACGCTTGCCAGTCAGGCAACAAAACGGCCCGCTTCATGTTCGACGTTGATCGCTGTGACAGTGTCTTGAGCAAACGCAGTCGTTCGGCGGCGCCCGGCAGTGGCGATTGGACATAGACGAGCAGCGTGCGGAGCGCAATGGCGTCGGTTGGTTTGTTCAATGCATCGGCGATGCGCGCAGCTTGCAGACGTTCCAGCTGTTCGATGCGACTCAAGAAGTCCGTCTGTTGGTCGAGTAGCACGGCGGCGGAACTGTCGATGGGGCGCTCGTGCCACGCTTCTGCGTTGCGTCGCCAAGTCGCCGCTTCCTGCAAGGCCTGATTAAGCGACTGAGAGATCTGGTGAAAGGCGTCGTCAGGCTCGTTGACTGCCATCAAAGTTTGGCCATGCCACTCTACCCAGTCCGCGAGTCGAAAATGGCTGCGCCGCGCCTGACGCACCGCGGCCTCGAGTTCGGGTAGTAAACTGCGGCCCGGGGGGGCTGACGATCTGATACGGCTTGACAAGTATTGAGCAGTCGCTTGTTGGAGACGGTCCACGACCAGTGTGCTATCTGCGTTGATTGGCCCGCGGAGGCCGTTGAGCAGCAGTTCCAGCTGCTGCAACCCTTCGACGTGCTTGCGGATCTGCAAATCCAAGTCGGAGTTAGCGCCGGAGATGGCACGCGTTTGAAAGTCGAGTAGGAGCCGTTCGAGTTCCCGCCAAAGCTGCGGGGCATACTCGATTGGCGAAGCTTGTAGCATGGCGCGGTGAGTCAATCGATCGTGCAGCTCCCAGGCTTCCGCCAGTAGTCGCGCGGATGTCGACAATGACGATGCGGTCGACTCGTCAGGTGTATCCGGCAACGGTGCCGAAGGAGTTGGATCCTGCGATGTCGTCTTGACGGTGTCGCCAGGGCTACCGTCGTTGGTTGGAGGTTGAGCTGGTTCGGTTGCTGACGAAGTTTCACCGCTCGCGTCATTGGAAGCGGCTGCGGCGGGAATCGTGTTACTGGTGGCTGTCGGCGTCGAGGACGCTGCTCCTGTCGACGGTCCGCTCGAGGCTGGCTGCTGCCAGGCGACCATTGACGGTGAACGCCAGAGATCGCGAATTCGCACGGCAGCGGTCGGCGGGGATTGGTCGACTGCGGGGGCGGTCGCGTCGGCAGGGGGATCGGCGACGGCTGCATCCTCTGGAGCGTGAGCAGCTCGCAGGACTTGTGTGACTCGAACACGATCCGGCGTAATCTCAGCGGCGCCCTGGCTCCGAAATAACTGCGGTGTCTGGGTACCGGCGGTTGTCCCCGCACACTCTCGGTATACGTACGAATAGAGTTCGTCGAGCGTCACATAACCATCGTCGTTACCACCCGCTGTGGGATCATCCGCCGCGCCAGCAAGTGCAAGTGAAACGGCGTAGCCGAATATGCTGTGTCCGTCGGCCTGGTCGATGAGGGCCGACTGGAGAGACGCATTGCCGACCAGCGCCCAGACTTCGGTTTGCTCAGTTGCGGCCAGGGCGGCCGCAACTCGTCTCGGAAAGTCATTGCCTAAGATGCCTAGCCGGCCGTCGTGGCCGACTCGGCCAGTGTCGAAAATGAGTAGTTTGGTGCGACCAGGCGATTGCTTGATCGCTTCCAACAGGGTCGCAACGCTGTACTGGTTGGCCGTGAGCTGATGAATATCGAAGTCGCGGCAGGTGATGACTCCGGTGTCAGCGTCACCCAGGACAGGGATGCCGTGGGCACTGACATAAATGAGTAAGGCATCGGTTTCGCCTGCATTGAAGCCGGCCAGCTGCGCCCCAAGTCGCTCGATTTGCTGACCTTCCTGCAGTGCGTCCAGGTCATGGACATGCAGGTGCGGCCACGTAAGTTCCACGACTGGTTTAACGTCGGTAGCTGAAGTCAGCAGCGACGGCAGGGCGAGTTTGCGCGCTTCTCCCATCCGCAGCGTCACGAAATGGGTCGGCATTGGACGCTGGAAAAAGACGAGCCAAAGCACGTAAATTAGTGTGGCCAGCAGCCCGCCGCTCAGGATCGTGAGGAACCATCTTTCCGACCGCCGCGACGTGGGTTGTCGTTGATTACCTGCAGAGGTGCCACGCCAATTCGGACGTGCAGAAGGAGCGGGTGGCATGATAAATCACCTCGAATGACCAAGATCGGAGCTACGAGACGGAGCAGCTTGCGCTGGATTGACGCGACCGATTATAGCCCGCGATTCAATCTTCTCACCACCGCGATCGAGTGATGAGAGTAGCGTGACCGACCAGGAGTGTGACGTCACGGCGAAGTCGCGAGACTGTTCGTCGTGCACTGCTGCGCGCTGGACTCGGTTCTAGCCGTACAACGCATGGCGAGAGCCTGGCGGCGAACTCCAAAACCAAACATTGACAATGCGCTCTTATTGGGTGAGTGTGGTACAGAATGATCAGGCAACTGGGGTCGTGACGACGCGGAAAAAGGGCTAAGATCTCCGCGGGGTATGTACTCTCAGTGAAAGGATGCCCGCACCACGACGCGACAAATGACGCAACACTCGACCGTTGTCGACAGCTTGTCGATGGGGCGTGCGCGTTCATCACCAACATATGATAAAGCAGTCGGCTGGATCCTGGTAATGCACAATCTACCCATCCACTGGTCCGAGGGCATGTTCCTGCGGCCACAACATTTTCAGGCCGCCGACCGCTATCGCGATGAGCTGACCGCACTCAATTTACAGTGGTCCAATGCCTACAGCTATGGATTGCGTCGACTCGAGATCAACCGCGAGGCATTGGGTAATTCTCAGTTCCAAGTCACGTTGTGCCAGGCACGGCTACGCGATGGCACAGTGGTGGCCTTGGAAGGCGCCGGGCAGTTGCCGCGTATCGAGCTGAAATCGGCTTTTGAAAAACAGAGCCAAATTACCATCTTGCTGGCTGTGCCGAAGTCGGTTCTGGGGCGGACTAACGTTGTTCGCGAAGGCAACAAGAGTGACGGTCTTAGTCGCTACTCCGAACGCGTGCTGGCGGTCCAGGATGAAAGTAATGGGGGCGATGAACAGTCCATAGAATTTCTCACGCTCAACGCGAAACTGTTGACGTCGCTCGACGATGCCAGCGGATATGAGACATTGCCGATAGCGCGGGTAAAACGCGCGACGGTGGAAGAGGCGAGCCCGGAACTCGATTCTGATTACATTCCACCGCTGCTGGCTGTAGATGCTTGGAGCCCGCTGGCAATTGACTATGTGCGGGCTTGCTATGACAAGATTGGCCAAAAAATCGAGATTCTGAGCCAGCGGGCGCGGCACCGCCGGATGAGTTTGTCCAGTCAACAACCGGGTGATCTCGATGATCTGTTGATGTTGATGTCGCTCAACGAGTCATATGCGGGGTTGCATTGCCTGTCGTTTGCCAATGGAGTTCATCCATTTGTTGCCTATCACGAATTGTGCAAAGTCGTGGGCGCGTTGTCTGTGTTTGGCGATACCCGAACGGTCAGCGACATTCCAGCCTATGACCACGACGACCTGCAGCGGATCTTTCAGTGGATTCGGTTAAGACTCGACGAATTGCTCGAAATACGTCAGTCACTCGAGTATCAGCAGCGGTATTTTGTGGGCGTCGAGCAGGGCATGCAGGTCTCGATCGAGCCGGAGTGGTTGCACGCCAACTGGGACTGGTACGTCGGCGTCTTTTCGCAGAATCTCTCCGATGCAGAGTGTCGTGAGCTGTTGCGACCCGGCAAGCTGGATTGGAAAATGGCGAGCAGTCAACAGATTGAGCTCGTGTTCCGTCACGGTTTGCCCGGGATTGAGCAACGCGAGCTAACTCAGGTTCCTCGCGCTTTACCGCCGCATGGATGGATTTACTACGAGGTGCAACGTGGTAATTCCGCGTGGCGTGATGTGTTGGCGAGCCAAACCTTGGGATTGCGATTCAAAGAGGAGTTGATCGGCAACTTGGCGAAGTTGCGTGGGCAGCGTCAGTTGGAGGTTGTGTTGCCGACCAAACGAGCAGTCATGGAATTCGCATTGTTCGCAGTGCCGAAGTCGAAGTAGCCCGCGGGAAGCTCGATTGACCTTAGAGAAACTTGACCGGGATAGGATGAAGAGCGTGGCTGAACGTTGTCAGGATTGTGGGCGGGAAGGGCGAATTCGATGACACCGATGTTTGCCGAAGCGATTGATCCGCTGATCCTTGCGGTCCTGGATCAACTCGACCGAATCGGTCGCAACGAGGCGCTGGTACCGCAGAACGAACGCAGCTACTTGCAAAACCGGTTTCATGAAGCCGAAGCGAAACTGGGTGGCAAGCGCGAGTGGCAGTTCGCAAAGTATGCGTTGGCGTCCTGGGTGGACGATATGCTGATCGAGGCGCCATGGGAGGGCCGCGATTGGTGGGAAAACAACTCGCTGGAATTCGCCTACTTTCAAACACGTGACCGCGCGACGCAGTTTTTCGTGCGAGCGACTCAGGCGATGGACCTGCCGAATCGCGACGCACTTGAGGTGTTCTATTTGTGCGTCGTGCTGGGGTTTCGTGGATTCTATACGTTGCCCGATGCAGTTTATCTGAGCGATCAGTTGGGCTTGCCGCCTAATTTGGAGGGCTGGACTGAGCGTGTCGCCAAGTCAATTCAAGTGGGACAAGGGCGTCCGCGGATGTCAGGCAATTTTCGCAGCAGTCAAGGTGCGCCGCCACTGGAAGGCAAATTCCAACTGTTATCGGCATCTTTGTTGGCGGTGATCCTGTCCGCCTTTACCATCGTTGTGGGCTACTTCGCTTGGGCCGCCGAGTTCGCTCGGCCGTAAGTGTGACGCAGGTGACGCAGGTGATGCAGACTGTTCTCTACTACGTAATGGCACCGATTCGCGCCTTGTTTTATGCGCCATCTCGCATGCTATCCGCGCCGCGTCGACTCATGGGACTGGCGCTGCCGGCGCGAGTTGGCATTCTGGCCGCAATCTTCTTGTTGCTGCTGACGATCACTGCCTACGTCGGATTTTTCCTCAGCAACGATCGCACTCACTGGTACGAATGGACGCGTCCCGGTCGCGTGTTGGGGATTCTTACTCTGGTAGCGCTGACGCCTGTCGTCTTGTATCACACCTTACGGTTGTGGTTAGAGGGCGACGCCTCGCGTTTTCCGGAGATCGATCGAGCATGGCAGGAGGGGATTGCGACGCTTGAATCTCACGGCATCGATGTGCGCGAGTACCCGCTGTTTCTCATCTTGGGACCCAGCGATGAACGGATGTGCGATCGGTTGATGGGAGCCACTGGCTACGAATGCACGGTCAATGGCGAGCCGCGAGGCGCGAGACCTTTGAGGTTCTATGCGGATGAACGCGGCGTCTATCTGTTCTGTGCTGGACTGGGGTGTCTGGGGCGGATGGCTTCGCTGCATGGTGGTGGCCGAGCTGCGGGGGCCGGGCCCTCGATTACCAGCACGCTGGTTGCTGGTCAGGGCGGTGGCGGTGGTGGTGCTGGTGGGCCATCGATCACGGGCACGATGGTGGCCGGCGGACACAGCGATGATTCACTACGCGGCACGATGAGCCCCAGCATTCACGGGACCATGGTCGCGGGTAGCGACGCCGCGCCGGCACCCGCCGAAGCGGCGCCAATTGGCCGCGGTTTGACGCGAAATCAAATTGACGAGGAGCTTGCGCAACTGGGGTACGTGGGAGAGCTCATTCAGCGTGCGCGA
>JAGQPK010000539.1 GCA_020426755.1 Planctomycetales bacterium | reverse complement strand
TGTTTTAGCCGCTCCGATTGAGTTGGACGCATGTTCATGGAATTGAGTTTACTCACGAGTTTGAGCTTCATCACAATTCAAGATCGCCAGGCACACTGCTGTCAGTGCGGCGTGATCTGCCTCGTTCAGTTGCTTGTCTCGCGCCGCCGATCCCACCGAAAGCAGTTCACTAGCAAGTTCGGGCTGTGCTGAGTAGATGTCGAGCTGTCGTTGATACGCTCGAGAGATTCGTGCGCGATCGGCGTCCGTGGGGGTGCGTAGCAGAACACGGCGAAACACAAACGCGAGTTGCTCTGACAGATCCGCACTCTGTTGCATACTGTGCTCCGCCAGCACACGCGCGGCCTCGACCCACGTTGGATCATTCAGCGTCGTCAGGGCGTGCAACGGAGTACTAGTGATTGAAGTTCGCACACGACATGTTTGACGATTCGACGTATCAAACATGTTTGCCGGGCCGACCGTGCGCCGCCAAAACGTGTACAGACTGCGGCGATAGAGATCTTCACCACTCGAGATGGGATACGTGAAATCACGCTCCTTGGTGATCGCCAACGCTTCCCAAACTGCGTCAGGCTGATACGGATAGACCGGTGCTCCGCCGACGGTACGATTCAGTAATCCCGCCGACGCCAATGCCCAGTCACGCAGAACCATTGCTGGCATACGGAACCGGCTCGCCCGCGCAAACAACCGATTGTCAGCGTCTTGCGCCAACAGCTCTGGAGTCACTCGACTCGATTGCCGATACGTGGCACTTGTCACAATCAGTCGGTGCATGTGCTTCATGCTCCAACCGTTATCGCGAAACTCGACAGCGAGCCAATCGAGCAGTTCGCCGTGAATCGGGTATTCGCTTTGCACGCCAAAGTCTTCAGCGGTCTTGATGATGCCCGCGCCGAAAAAGTGCTGCCACATTCGATTGACTTGCACGCGAGCGGTCAGCGGATGCTCGGGCGATATCAGCCAACGAGCCAACCCCAGTCGATTGCGCGGCGCGTCCGCAGGCAGCGGTGGCAGAAAGGCCGGCGTGTCAAACGATACTTGTTCTAGCGGACTCAGGTATTGTCCGCGATCTAGCACATGAGTTTCCCGCGGTTGAGCGTCACTCATCACCATCACACGCGGGATCTGATCGTTGCGATACTCTTTGAGTTCGCGCGTGAGCTGCTCGAGCTTCGCCGTGTCGGGCCAGGTGCCGCTTAGTTCCGCGCGAACATGTTGGTCGAAATGTTTTCGCCATAGCACGTCGATGCGCTCGCGCTGTTGTTGATCGCGTTCGCTGTCAGGTTTAGCAATTAGCTCCTTGAGCTCGTCCGACAGCTTAGGCAGATCCTGCAGGTTTCCATCTGAACTGACACCCGCAAGCCATGCTGCGAAGGCCGCGTCGGCAAACGGTTGTCGTGTTTGTTCGAGTTCGCGAATCTGCTGTTCGAAAGCGGCGATCTTGGCTTCGTTTTCAGGTGTCGGCAATTCAATAATAGGGGGAGCGACACGGATGCGCGACGAGTAACGTGTCGGCACGCCTTTTTCGGGAACGCGATTGAACGCGTCCATCAACTGATAATACTCGCGCTGCAGAATGGGGTCGTACTTGTGATTGTGGCACTGAGCACAGGCCATCGTCAGGCCCAGCCATGTCGTGGCAGTTGTATCCATGCGATCGAACAAGTTGACGAAACGCTGCTCTTCGGGAATCGCGCCGCCCTCGCCATTCAGCATGTGATTGCGATTGAAGCCGCTGGCGATCATCTGATCTTGCGTCGCGTTCGGCAATAGATCGCCGGCGAGTTGCCAGATCGTGAATTGATCGAAAGACAAATCTTCATTCATGGCACGCACGACCCAGTCACGCCAGATCCATTGCCACGTATCACCGTCCTGCTGAAAGCCGTTGCTGTCCGCGTAGCGCGCTGCATCCAGCCAAGGCAACGCGAGTCGCTCGCCGTAGTGTTCGCTTTGCAGCAAGCGATCCACAAGTCGCTCGTACGCACCGTCAGACGTATCGCTGATGAATGCATCTACTTCGTCAGGAGTCGGCGGGAGTCCGGTGAGATCGACCGAGAGTCGTTTGATCAATGTCGCGCGGTCGGCTGCCGGTGAAGGGGACAGGCCGAGCGACTCAAGTTTGGCGAGCACGAACTGATCAATCGGGTTGCGAATCCAATCACTGTGCTTTACGTCTGGCAATGGCGCTTTTCGCGGCACGACGTAGGCCCAGTGCGTGTCGTACTGAGCGCCCGCCGCGATCCACCTTTTCAGCAGCTCCTTCTGTTCTGGGCGCAGCTGTCGATTCGACGACGGCGGCGGCATGAGCAGTTCCGGGTCGTCTGAATTGATTCGCGACAACAACTCGCTGCCATCCGGATCCTCCGGCTGAATCGCACCGCCGTCGATGGCCGCTTCGCGTACATCAAGTCGTAGATCTGCGTGGCGCTTGTTCGCATCCTGGCCATGGCAGTAAAAGCAATTCTCAGACAGGATCGGTCGGATGTCGCGATTAAAGACAATCTCATCGGCGTGCCCTGCGCTGACGTACATGATGACCAATGCGACGAAGCATAATCGCATCCGTACGACCGCGTGGACCGCGACACTCGTATTGTAAGCAGCCTTTAACATCGGCACAGTTCGATATACGGAAGGAAGAATCAGCCGTGGACGTTGGGCACTTCGCCACCACTTGACGTTCGGCTCAAAGTGGAGCTACAGGCGGGGCATTCATCTTAACACGCTCCGGACCGGTTTGCACAATTTCCTCAGCGCAGGATTGACGCAGCGGGCTTATGGAGTGGGGCTTTTGGAGTGCGGCCGCGCAGCTGCCGCTTTCGAACCAAGGTGGTAAGTTGGACTCGTCGCAGGTTGTTGCCCGTGCGCAACGGCAGGACGTCGCGCAGCTCGGTTCCGGCAGGGTTGTTGCCGACGCGTCGAATTGTCTGCTCGTCGCTCGCTTGGCCGGATTCCATCTGCTTGGCTCAAGCCGCGCTTCGTGAACAGCGATAGCTGCGCGATCGCACTCCAAAAGACAATCGCACTCCAAAATCGCGCTCCCAGAGACTACACGCGGAGAAAGATCTTGCGGCGATACAGTTGCCAGCAAATCCAGAAGGCGATCATTAACGAAAACACGCCGACGGTCAGTTCGTCGTATTTACCTAGCAGTGCCAACGTGTCGTCATGCAGAACGCGACGCACAAGATCGGGGAAGTTGAGCAGCTCGGCCAGCATGTAGATCGTGATGCAGTTCATGCCGATCCAGACAAACGGCTGTGCCCAGCGACGTATGTTGGCGACGTCGATGATCGCATAGAAGGCTGCCAGCAGGAGAAAGCTCCAGCCGCCTGCCCAGAGAACAAACGTTGACGACCAAAGTTTCTTGATGATCGGAAACTGGTAGCTCCAGATCCAGCCGAGTGCCAAGCAGACGACACCGGCGGCAATCAATCGCAATAGTCGCTCGGAATTGGTACGAGTTCCATCACGTAAGATCAGTCCGGCCAGGGCACCCAACAATGCGCTGCCGATGGCTGGAATGTTGCTTAGCAAGCCTTCCGGATCCCAGCGACCGTCACCATCCCATTTGAAGCCGGGTAGCGCAACTTCGTCGACGTAATTCGCCAAGTTTTGTCCCTCGGCGTATCGCGCCATGCCTTCACCGCGTCCGGGAAAGGGCACAAAGGTCATCAACAACCAGTAGCCGATCAACAGGGCAGCGCACCAAGCCAGGATGCCACGCCAACGCGCGTTCAACACGATCAAGCCCGCAAACAAATTGCAGATCGCAATGCGTTGCAACACTCCCACGTAGCGAAACATCGGCTCGCCGTCGCCGATGCTGCGACCGCCGTAGTAGAACAACCCGAGCGCATACAACAACAAACTACGTGTGAATAGGCGACGATATGCGGCCGCTTTGCCTTCACGTTCCGCGTGCTTCTCCAGCGAGAATACCGCCGAGACGCCCATTAGAAACACAAACAAGGGAAAGATCAGGTCATAGAAATGGAAACCGGCCCACTCCACATGATCCAATTGGTCGGCGAGCGTCCGCACGATGCCGGCATCGCTGACTTTTCGCAAGCCGTGTACCAGGCTATCAGCGCCGATGATCCAGAACATGTCGAAGCCACGCAAGGCGTCGAGCGACATTAGGCGTTGCGGGCCGGTGTGAGTTGTGTCCGCGGCAACCGCTGGCGATGTGTCGTTCATAGGCAAGGGACTCGCGGGCTATGGTTGTTGATTGCTGAGTTAGTTTCTTTGGTTCGCCGCTGTGGGTAGTTCGTTCCCGTGTGTAGTTCGCCATCGCGTTTCAGTTCGCCGTAACGCGCTAGCGTCGGTTCTGTCCCGACGCTTAGTTTCCCGT
>JAGQPK010000538.1 GCA_020426755.1 Planctomycetales bacterium | reverse complement strand
TGCCATTGGGCTAACGCCTTTCTACAAACGAACGTCACGACGAAGCAGGATCCGAGCCGCCTGGTTTTGCGTATCAACGGAAGTTGATGTGCGATATAGTGGCAAGACCCCAGCCTATCCGTCCCGTCCATCCTCGCAACTGACGTCACGCATGACACTCGATCGAACTCAGGCTCAATCGACGGAAGACCAGCGCCAGTCGCAGGACTTAAGCCGCGCGCGGACGGCGCCGCCGATAGTGATTGAGGGCTATGAGCCGCGGCAGTTCTTGGGAGCCGGCGCGTTCGGCGAGGTTTGGGTAGCGCTCGATCAGAACACCGGGCGGCGCGTGGCGATCAAGTTTTTTGGCTATCGCGGCGGCCTGGATTGGTCGATGCTATCGCGCGAAGTCGAGAAGCTCGTTTTTCTTTCGGAGGATCGTTACGTCGTCCAATTGTTGGATGTCGGTTGGAATTCCGATCCACCCTATTACGTGATGGAGTATGTCGAGAACGGATCGCTCGAGGATTTCCTCCAACGGCGTGGACCGTTGCCAGTCGGCGAGGCGGTCGAGATCTTTCGTGCAGTTGCGATTGGGCTATCGCGCGCGCACGGCCGCGGCGTCCTGCACTGCGACCTGAAGCCGGCCAATATCTTGCTGGACCAGGACAATCTGCCACGACTGGCAGACTTTGGCCAGTCGCGACTAACTCATGAGCAGACGCCTGCGCTGGGGACACTGTTTTACATGGCACCGGAGCAAGCCGACTTGGAGGCGGTACCGGACGCACGTTGGGACGTCTACGCGCTCGGAGCCTTGCTGTATTGCATGTTAACTGGCTCGCCGCCGCATCGCACCGATGCGGCAGTGTCGGAAATCGATTCGAATCCTGAGCTAACGGAACGGTTGAGTCGGTATCGCGATTTCATCGTGTACGCGCCGCCCCTGCAGCTTGAGCGTCAAGTACCCGAGCTGGACCGCTCGATCGTCGAGATCATTGAACGCTGTTTGGCCGTGGACCCTGAACGGCGCTTTCCCAATATTCAAAGCGTGCTCGATGCGCTGCAGCGCCGCGACACGTTGCGCGATCGTCGTCCGCTGGTCTTGTTGGGGTTAGTAGGGCCGTTGATGTTTCTCGTTTTGACGTCGATGTTCGCCTGGCTAAGTCATCAACGTGCCGTGGGGGACGCCGATCAGTTGTTGCTGGTCCGTGCTCAAGAGAGCAACGGCTTTGCTGCGGATTTTGTTTCTGAAGCAGTCGCGCGTCGCATCGAAAACTACTTCCGTGCAGTGGAGGAAGCGTCGGCAGACCCCGAGTTACTCGATAAAGTTCGGGCGGTCTTGAATGACAACGAGATCGAACAGATTCTGCAATCGGTTCAGGGTGTTGATCCGCTCGTGGAACTACCACAGCGTGAACGCTTGCGAAACCACCCAATACGATTGCCACTGCAACAACATCTGGAGGAGTTGCTAGACAATCCTCGTCGGCCTGAGATCGCTAGTTGGTTCGTGACCGACAAACGCGGGATTCACATCGCCACGGCCGTTGGTACTTCGCCGGAGAATTCGCCCATCGGTGGTGATTTCTCGCATCGAACATATTTTCACGGCGGACCCAACGACGTACGCCCCGACGATGGACATGCAATCGAGCAAACACACTTTTCTGCGGTATTTAAAAGTACGACCACACTGACTTGGAAGGTTGCCGTCTCGACACCGTTGCTTGATCGCGACGGGAAGCTACTGGGAGTTTTGGCATTCACTGTGGAGCTAGGCCGCTTGGGAGATCCGCTGGAAAACACCAACAACCCAAACCAATTCAATGTGCTTGTGGACGGTCGAGCTGGTGATAGTCGCGGCGTGATCCTGCATCATCCGCTGTTCGACAAACTGCTGCGCGAACAAAAACAATTAGATGTCGATTTCAGCAACGATCCACGCTACCGCGTGCCTCTCGACGAGATGCAAGACGGTGCGCTATACCGTGATCCGATGGGCCAGCATGCCCAAGGTGGCCGATACAATCGCCGCTGGGTTGCCGCCAAGCGAGCAGTGCGTTTTGAGTCGAATGACGATACGGGGCTGATCGTGTTGAGACAGGAAGACTATGACGTCGCGGCGGCACCTGTGCATCAACTGGGTGACGCGCTGTTGAGGCACGGCCTGACGGCGTTGGCATCGGTCGTTAGCCTCTTTATCGCCTTGTGGTACTTCGTGTCTCGCGCACTCAGCGACCCTAACGAAACCATTCGCCGCCAAGGCGGTCTACGGACGTCGCCCACGACGATTAGCAGCATGGAAACAATCGAGTTGCCGCACTATCGGCGCGAATCCGGACGCTAGATTTGAATATCGAATATCGAGTGTTGAGTGTTGAGTGTTGAGTGTGGGATCAGACATGATTCGACACTGGACTAAGAAAGAATCGCAGAGACGCCAAGACGCAGAGTCGCGGAGTGACTAGTGCTATGACAGGCGTTGATCTGCGTGGTGACCTGTCGAGTAGATGAGCGGGATAAGTCATTCCAGACGCCGATAGCTCAATCGAATGTTGATGCACTTCAAAATTCGATATTCAACATTCGACATTCGACATTCAAAATTCGATATCGATTCAAACGTAGCGACCAGTCTGAAAGGCGGCGATGATGTCGCGCGTGTCAAACTGGCCGTCGGCGTTCCAATCGCCGCTGCTCCAGGTTGCCTGCGTGTCGGACGACTCGTATAGGCCGTGTTGAAATACGAGGATGAGGTCGGAGCTATCGAAAATGCCGTCCAGGTTCGCGTCGCCCAAGCTGGTTTGCAGAATGTTCTCGATCAGATAATCCCAGTCGCTCGTATCCACAAGCTGATCGTCGTTCACATCAAACTCAATTGCGGTTGATGACGCTTGCAGCGCGGCTGACAATAAGTCGATATCGACCACGTTGACTTCTGCATCGGCATTGAAATCGCCAGGAATCGTCGCTGGTCCGTTCACGGTTACGCTGACCGTTGCCGGCGCGGAATCACCAAAGAAATCAGTTGCCTGGTAGTTGAATGTATCCGTGCCGCGGAATCCATTCACCGCTTGGTAACGGAAGCTGCCGTCGGGCTCGGCGATCAACGAGCCGTGACTAGGCAGAGTGAGGATCGCCGCGACCATAGGTTCTGCTTGTGGGTCGAAGTCGTTTGCCAGCAGTCCTAGTGATGCTGCCACGACGAGTCTGCCTTGTTCATCCGCCACGTACTCATCATCTAACGCAAGTGGCGGACCGATTTCATCCATCTGTCCCCAATACCAACCCCACCAATCAGCCATCAGCGCTTGGTACAAGCTGCCGCCGGTTACCGGATTTGATTGCGTCCAGTTGGAGAGGAACAGGATCCACAGATAAGGATTGTCCGAAACGACGCCACCCGGGTAGCAGAACATGCCTTCAAGGTCTGGGCAGTTGTACTCGAGGTCGCTTGGATTGGCCGGGTCAATTGCAAATGGATCGGAGGTGACGATGCCGTGCAAGGCGTACGATAGCGTGCCGGCTGGCGGAGCGCCGGGCAGTTCCAGACGAATCGCTTCAATGACGTACACGCCTGGATTGAGCAGCACGCTGGCCGCACTGCGCGACTCGCCCGCTCGACTGGCAACTTCGTAGGCGATCAGTCCCGTGTCGTCGATGATTCGCAGCATCACTCCAGCGGGGCTGGACGACGGCGGTGGATTGACCGTACCTGCGGTGAACAAGAAATTGAAAAGTTGTGGTGTCGCTACCGTCAGTTCGTGGGCAGCACGCTGCACGCCTTCGGCTAGTTCTCCCGCTACAAACTGCGACAGCTCGATTGCCGCCGTAGGAAAACTCACTTGCAGTTGGTAGTTTCCGCCATCAAACGCCAGCGTATGTGCGGCCGAGACGCGCAGTGTCAGTTCGCTGTCAGCTTCCACGTTCTGGATCTGCGCCACAAGTCGTCCGTTACCATTGACAATAATGCGTGTTGGAAGCGGATGATTGTCGTTGTCGAACGCCTGCAACTGCGGAATCAGTCCGCCAATATCAAGCGAATCAAGTTCGACTTGGACCGTCACCGTATCTCCAGTTGTCGCTCTTGGCGTACTAACGCGGTAATAGTCGATGTCGGACAGGTCACTCAAGCTGGCAACTTGCAAAAATCGAACGGCTTGGGCTCCGTCGTCTTCCGCCTGCAGCTCGGTTGCTTCACCTGCCTCTTCGTTCGAGTGATTGTCGTCATTGAACAGTTTCTCACCCTCGGGTGACAACATCGCGTCAAGTGCATCCGTGGAGATGTGTCGAAGTCGAGTGCGTGCTGCGCGGTTTACTTGATTCGTTCCTATTCCCAGCAAGCTGTCTGCGGTGATTGTCAGTGAGTAAGCACCGACACCGAA
>JAGQPK010000537.1 GCA_020426755.1 Planctomycetales bacterium | reverse complement strand
CTCGCGCTTCATTGGTCGGTACTCGCCCTCCGCTAACTGTTCGATCTGATCGAACGGTGCAAAGATGAAACGATAGGGTACGACCCCCGTTTCTGCATGGGGTTCAATCGGGCTTGTGGCACTAGCGGCAGTTGGCATCGCTTGCGCCGGACATTCTTGTGTCAGTATGGCAAGCAACATGACGATCAACAGACTCAGCAACCAGCGCAGCGCGATCGACCGGCATAACCGCGGGTTGTGACCGAATTGCATTGAGCGGTGGTTCCGGAGCGAGTTGAGCATGGTGGCGAACGCACTTAGTGCTTTGATTCCGAAGTCACGGCAGGCAGCACGTTCTGCACGGCAATCGTCGTGTGCGGCGCCGAACCTTCGCGCCACGGATTGGCAATGCCGCTGCGAGATTCTCCGTTGCGTCGTGCGGCCCATTGCCAACTGCCACGTCGGTGCGTCCAGATACCGATCGCCAGGGCCAGCAAATACGCGATAGACAGCAGGAGCAAACCGAGCAATGCTGCTTGGCTAACCAGTAGTGCCGCGTCCGGTTGCAACCAGCCCGCGGCCACCATCGCAACGGCTAACAGCAGCAGCATGGCCGGGTGACGGAGCGGGGCGATGTACAGCAGTGCCAGGCCAATTGCCAAGGCGCAGGCGGATGCGACATACACAAGTGAACTGCGTGAGATCGTACGAATGTCGACGCGCTGGAGATTCTCGATTGACTCGAAACAATACTGGTTCGTACCCGGCGGTATCGGCGGTTGTTCGCTGGCCTCGGTCAACCGTTCCAGACTCGCCTGTAACTCGCTGCTTTGGCGCACCCAAAGTCCGCCCCGACGAACCCACGCATTCGCGGATGTCAAACGCCTGTCAGTCAACAACAGGTGTTCGCTACGCGGCAATATGAACTGCCAGTAGAACCGATTGGGTCCCACGGCCTCCGCTAACTCGGGAGCAGTAATCGCAATCGCGCCTGGAGCCGGACGAGACTTGTGTTTCAGCACGATTTCGATTGTGTATTCGGCCGCCGCGCTGCGCGGCAGGGGAACGCTCAAGTCGCGTCCAGCCGGCGTCGTCGCCACCTGTTGCCCGTCGACCAGTACGATCGTTTCGCTGAACTCGCCGGGTGGCAATTGGAATCTCAGCATGTCGGCCCCTGAACGCACGCGGTATACCGCTCGGTCCATTCTCGCGGCACTTGATAACCAACACTGCAACCAGGCGGTCTGCACCATCGTGGCACTTAGCGTGCTGCCCGCGGTGGCGTTCTCCTGCGAATTCATCACTCGCAAACGGACACTGGACGGTTGGCCCAATGCCATCAGGCCAATTGCCGGCGTGCTGCCGACTGACAAGGGCGTGTCGTCGCGGCTCCAGGGCCCGTCCAGGTTGGGTTCAATTCGCAATGGGCCAACTGACGTAATCTTGGCAGTATTGGAGATGAGCTGTCCGTCGCGAGTGATCGCCAGCGGGATCGATGCATACTCACCGGCCGCTTGGCCCTTCAGTGGATACGGATAGCGGAGTTCGATCTGGAAGCTGCCTAGTCGGCCGCCATTGAGCGGAATTGTCACTGGGACGAATTCCTGTTGATCCAGCACCTCATCGCCCACGTCCTGAAGCCAATCCAAGCCGAGTGACTTTCCGTCCAAGCGAATATCGGCGAGATCCTGGAAGCGTGGATCGGTCATGAGATTAAACAGCGTCGGCGGGATCTGCAGGGCGACTTGAGTTGCCGGTTCGTAGAGCACTCGGAAGTCAAGTCGCTGGCTGATCTGCGCCGTATCAGCGTTCACATCCATCGTCGTATCGGCACGCACGCGGATTTCTTGATCACGCACCGCATAGTCAAAGACGACGTCACTACGATCGCGGTCGGCCAGAATGCGGAACTCGCCCGGCGTTGAACGCAATAGCCGAGGTTCATTCGAACCATTGGCGGCCGTGGCGTTGGCACGCAACAGCGGATCCGGAGCAAAGCCGGTCATCTCCGCGACACGATAGTTCAGTTGCACGGCGTCCGTCGATTCAATCAGCAAGCTGCCGCGCGAAATTGCATTCGCCGTTGGCCACGGTAACGGCAAACGGAATGTTCCTTGTGCCGTTTCGATCGGACGGTGTAAGAGGAGTGTCAACGAAATGTCACCACTGGTGGCCTTCGTCAGACGCATCTTGATCTTATCATCGGGGGACTCGGGGAAGTCGTCGTTCTCGATCGCGCCGGCCGGCCGGATCTCGTCGAGTTCCCAGCCGTTACGTGAGAACTCGAGAAAGGACACCGGAGCGCCGTTCACGCGATAATCCAGTTGGGCTTCCAGCGCCACACGATTCTTGGATACCGTCATCTTGTAGGCAGGTTCCACCCGCAGTCGCGTCGCCTGTGGGACGATTTCGAGATTCAACTCGCACGGTTGGCGAAAGTACTCGAAGCTGTACTGCTTGCGATCCGGCGTCGCTTCGATCGTCTCGATGTTTTGCACACGATGCACCGAGGGCCCCGGATTCCAGTAGACCAGATAGTCCTCGCTCGTCAGCAGCGTAATCCTCCCCCATTGTCGAATGGCGCCGATCACCTCAAAGCTCGCTACATTGAAATTCGTCGTCGTCTCCGCCAGATCGGTCGTCTGCGTCCAGAACTGAATCCGCGCTTGTAAGGCGGGTTTCTCCAGCTTGAATTCCACGATATCCCGAGTCGGATCGTCGTCCGGACCCGGCGATACTTCGGCCTTGGTGTAGCCCGGCTCCGACACGATCTTGGTATGTGGTGGCAATCGTACTGAGAAGGTTTGAATCGGCTGACCCCAACTCGTCAGATCGAGCGTCACGCTGCTGCGGATCGCTCCCGGACCTTCGATCGTCACTTGCGTCGTGCCTTGGACATCCAAGTACGCGGGACGTTGGGCGTCGCCCTTGCCCCCGCGCCGCCAAGTCACAATCACTTGGTTGCGCAAGTCGTCCGCTTCCAACACGGTGGCCGCCGCATCGCTGCTGGTTAAAGTCAAGTTGCGACCGTTCTCGACTTGCGCTGTGAAGTCCGTGCCGGGAACGGTTAAGGCCAGTTCCGAACGGTTGGCCAGCGGCGGATAGAAACGCAGTTGCGTCGAGTCGGCCGTTTTGCTCAACGGAACTTGAAACTGCAATTGGATGCGTTGAGCGCCCGGCTCGTTATAACGCAACCAGACCTGATACCCTTCGCGCTCGTCGAACACCAAAAAGAAATCGCCGCTACCTTCGTGCTTCGGCGTGGCCACCAACGATGCTTCGTGGAATCGCAAGGGCAGGGCAGTCCAGGTTTCGCTGCGTTCCGCATCTGGCAACACCGTGGCGTCGACGGTGACGTCGAGTTCGGCGAAGGACGATGTGGGAGCATCCGCGGTTGCTTCCACAACACGTCCGGTGATCGCAACGTTGTCGATCTTGAAACGCGGCGGCCGAGTATTGGAGTTCAAACCATCTTGTTGAGCCAGCAGGCGTTCTAGTTGTTCCAGCGGCATGTCGATGAGCGGATAGAGTTGGCCCGATTTGTCCTGGGCCCAATACTTGATCCGCGGCCCAACCTCGACTGGACCGCGGCTCGGTGCGACCGACTCGCCAGTTTCGCTAAGTCGCCGGACGTTCGTTTCGCCGGTCCCGATCACGTTGCGATCAGCCGTCGCATCGACTTGCGCATGAGAGACAGCACACAGCCACAATAGGCTGCTCGCGCAGACAAGCAGCGTTAGCGGCATTCGGCATCGAGCGAAGAATGGCATGGGCGCGCGGGTTCGCGTGACGAGATGAGACCGGAGATAAGTTGTTCAACGGTCCATTCTAACCAAGCCCGGCGCCCGTTTAAACAATTGCCCGCGGCCAGGTATTGATTGAGAGCGCCATGCTAAGAATGTGAAACGCAGCCAACACATCCAACGTTTAGAATTCCACGTTCAATTCTCGATCGCCAGAGTGGCCAGGAATTCCCGGTGCAGCTCGGCCGTGGAGGCAGCCGCCAAGATGGGGTGGTCGAGTGACACGGGGTGGCCGGCGAGATCGGTGACGCGTCCGCCTGCTTCTTCGACGAGCAGCAAGCCCGCAGCAACGTCCCACGTCTTGACAGAGGAGGCCCAGTAGGCGTCCAGTTTGCCGGCTGCGACATAGCACAGATTGAGGGCCGCGGAACCGAGGCGTCGGATGGCCTGACACGTATGGAGAACCTGAACAAACCGCGTGACCTCGGGTGAGTTTGGCGGCACGCGGGCCGCGAAGCTGGCGGCGATTAGTGCCCCGTCCATGCATTGGATACTACTCGTCTGCAGCCGTTGTGCATTCAGCCAAGCGCCTTGCCCGCGGCGCGCCCAGAAAAGTTGCTCGCGGACCGGGTCAAACACAACACCCAGTT
>JAGQPK010000536.1 GCA_020426755.1 Planctomycetales bacterium | reverse complement strand
TATTCAAAATTCGATATTCAAAATTGAATCTCATTACCGCCCGGTCAGTCGACGGAGTCGTAGCACGCCGATCACTGTGCCGCTCAAGGCCAGCGTGGCGCAGACCAAATGCACTCGGTTCGGCGGCATGCCGAAGCGGTTATTGACGATCCAATAGAGTAGCGAGCCTCCGGTCGTGAAGCAGAATGACAGGGCATTGGCGGTGCCGAGAAATCGGCCGCGTTCGTTGTCGGGCGAGAGCGCCTGCATCAAGGCCTGCAACGGCACGATGTAGAACCCGGCGAATACACCGGCAAAGAAGATCAGCGCCGCAACCGACTTGTATTCTGGCGCGAGCAGTCCCAGCAAACCGAAGCACACCGTCATGCCGGTGGCGCCGAATGGAATGAACCAGGGACGGATGTGTTCGCCGGACAACATCCCAGCCGAGACACTGCCTACGGCGATGGCAATACCAAGAATACCAACCAGATAGCTCGTTTCAGCATACGAGATCTCAAGAATGCGTTCGTATTCGGGCACGATCAACAGCGCCATCATGCCGATCATGTAGAACCCGGCCCAGGCCAGCGCGACCGTCAGGAGCGGCGATGCCGCCATTTCCTTAAGCGAACTCCAGTAGGTGGCAAACGGGTTGTAGTTGTAAGTCAAGTTCGGATCGGCGGCCGGCAAGCGAGGAATTGCCAAGCAGGCGATGTATCCCAAAATGGCAACCGTGACCATTGCTGCTCCGGGCACCCAACGCAGCGGCGTTTGATTCGGGTCCTCCGGCAAATACAGGTCACTGATCGGCCCGGCCAACAACGAACCGGCAATGATGGCCAGGTTGGTGAACATGTTGATAAAGCCATTGGCCTTGCTCAAATGAGACTCCGCCATCAACTCGGGAATCGCACCGTATTTGGCGGGACCGAAGAATGCACTTTGCGAGGAGAGCAGCAACAAGGCGCCCAACGTAAGCCAAAGGTTTTCTTGCTGAAAACCGACGAACGCCAACGCCGCGATAGGGATTTCGACAAGCTTGATCCAGCGGGTGACTTGCTGTTTGCTATAGCGATCGGCGACTTGTCCGGCATATCCAGATAAGACGATGAACGGAATGGTTAAACAGAGCGCAGGAACGACTTGGCCGCCTTCCCCCAACTGCTCGTGCCAGATGCCGGTCGTGACCATGAAGATCAGACACTGCTTGAGAATATTGTCGTTCGCTGCACCAAAGAACTGAGCGACCAAAAGGGAGACGTAACCGACATTCCATAACCGTGCGTTCGATTGCCCGGAAGCTGCGCTCATCCGATAATCCAATTGCTGGGGGAGACTTCAGAGTATCCGTTCACGATCCGTTTGTGAATTTCGACCAAGCTCGGCGAAGGGGCTATTGTGCCACACTCCACGTTCCACCGCACCCCGACATCGCGCACGCCGAGCCCCGCGACGGCGGAAGTTATCGTTGCTCGGTTGCTGAAGGCCCAAGTGATACTCGGCTATCTGGCAATTCCCTTGTCAGCTATCTCCGTGCATTCCATCATTGGACTCTTCCCCAGCAGCAGTATCCTTTGTCTCCTGATTGCGGCCTCTGGAGTGAAGATCGGTTCCTACTTTGTGCTGGCCGCCGCGCTCGTGTGGCCGATTGGGACCGGACTAATCTCGGCCGTAATCGCGTGGAATCGCTGGGGCCCCGGAACTGCGGCGAATCTGGTCGTGCTGGGATTGATCCCGATTGCCATCGGCACCAACATTTTGCAGCGGTGGGCCAAGGATCAACTCTCACGGTCGCACGCCGCAAACTCAGCCCTCGCAAATCTGCCGCGTTCGTTCGGAGTTCGCCGCCTGTTCTGGGGCATCACGATCGTTTGCCTGACGTTCGCCGTGCTTCGTCCATCCATGCACATGGGCGAACGCGGCATGTTTGCCGGCTACGCCACCGTCATGCTGCTATTCAGCGCGACGCTCATCGGGTGGCTCTGGATGAGCGGGACGAATACTGAATGTTGAATGTCGAATTTTGAATGTTGAATTTCGAAGTGATGCGTGCAATTCAGAATTCGATATTCGACATTCAAAATTCAATGTGGTCTCACGGCGTTTTGACTTTTTAGAGTCCATCCCGCTAAACTGCGCGCTGCGTGAGTCGCGCCGCACTGTGCGACGTGAATCTTTTTGACGAGCAACATCTTCTAAGCCCCGGACATGGATACGACATCATTGCACGAACAGACGCTGGCGAAGGCCACCGAGTTGCTGCGGGATCGCTTTGGCTTCAGCGATTTCCATCGTGGTCAGCAGGAAGTGATTGAACGCTTACTGGCGGGGCAGTCAGCGGCTGCAGTGTTCCCGACGGGTGGCGGCAAGTCACTCTGTTATCAACTGCCAGCGCTCTTGTTTGACGGAGTTACGCTTGTCGTTTCCCCGTTGATCTCGTTGATGAAGGATCAAATCGATGCGCTCACGGCACGGCAGATTGATGCGGCGCGGTTGGATCATTCGTTGAGCGAAGAGGACTACGGCAGGACGCTAGAGCGAGCGCGGCAGGGTCAACTGCGGCTGCTCTATGTTTCGCCGGAACGATTCAATAACGAGCGATTTCGAGAGTCGCTGCAATCGATGCAGGTCGCATTGATGGCCATTGATGAAGCGCATTGCATCTCCGAATGGGGACACAACTTTCGGCCAGACTATTTGAAGTTACCACACTATGCGCGGTCGGCGAATGTACAGCGGATTCTAGCGCTAACTGCTACTGCCACACCGGCGGTGCTCAATGACATCTGTCGCCAGTTTGAGATCGCGCCGGAGAATGCGATTCGCACCGGTTTCTATCGCGAGAATCTCGCCTTGCACTTTGTCCCTATCGACAATAACTCGCGTGATGGGACGCTGAGTCAGTTACTTAAACAACAGCCACCTGGTCCGACGATTGTCTACGTGACGCAGCAACGAACCGCCGAGCAACTCGCTGGGCAACTGGCAGACGAGCAATTCGCAGCGCGCGCCTACCACGCGGGCTTGGACGCGGATACGCGCGCGAGCTTACAGGATTGGTTCATGCAATCGGACGAAGCGGTGATGGTCGCGACGATTGCTTTCGGCATGGGCATCGACAAGGCGAATATTCGGTATGTGTACCATTACAACCTCCCCAAATGCTTGGAGGGCTACGCACAAGAAATTGGCCGGGCCGGGCGTGACGGACTGATGTCATCATGCTGCCTGCTGGCCAACCCCGCTGACCGCGTGGTCCTGGAGAACTTCGTTTACGGCGACACACCTTCACTGCAGGCGATCAACGATTTCGTGCGTGAAGTCTTTGCTCACCCGACTGAATTTGAAATGAGCCACTACGATGTCTCGTTCCGCTGCGACATTCGCATTCTGGTGGTGCAAACGCTACTGACCTACCTGCAGGCAGACGGCTGGCTGGAGGCCGGAACGCCTCGGTACGCTGAGTATCGTTTCCAACCACAACATCCGTCGGTCAAGATTCTCGGCAAGTTCTCAGGAGAGCGCCGAGAGTTCCTGGCCAGCTTGTTTCGTCAGGCACGCCAAGCCCGTACCTGGTTCCACATCGATCTGCAGCAAGCCACGCAGCGTTTGAAAACGACCCGTGACCGAATCGTGCGAGCGCTCGACTATCTCGCTCAACAGGGAGACATCCAGCTGAAGGCCTCCGGACTGCGCCACCGCTACCGTTGCCTGCGGAAGCCGACGGCACCCGCTGAGCTTTCGCTCGAGTTGCACGAAAAGATGACGGCCCGTGAAACTGCCGAGCTTGAGCGTATCGATCAAGTGCTGGCGCTCATACAAAGCGATGGTTGCCAAACCAAGCGGTTGGGTGCCCACTTCGGCGAGCCTCTCGGGGCGGACTGTGGTCACTGCACCTGGTGCCTCAATGGCCACGAGCAGCTCAAGCTGCCCGATATGCCCAGGCCAGCTATCGATGCTAGCGTCGTTCGTAATGCAAAGGCGCTGGTTAGCGAGCACACGGTCCTGCAACAGGACGTCCGCAATGTCGCGAAATTCCTGTGCGGCTTAACCTCGCCACGTCTGCAGCGTGAGAAGCTGACCCGACACCCGCTCTTCGGCTCACTGAGCCACGTGCCCTTCGCCCAAGTCGTCGCAGAGTTTTGAATGTCGAACCGAATTCTGCAAACTTCAACATTCAACATTCAGAATTCAAAATTCAAAATTCTGTATCGGAACTCCGCCCCCCACGCCACGGGGGTCTGAATTAACGTTCCCGGGTCGCTTGCCAGCAAGATTAAAGCAGCGTGCCCGCGGTTCTCGATAACAGACGGGCTAGACGGCACTAGCACGAACTGTTAGACTGCGAAATTCGCGACCGACCCCTGGGGGTCATTGGGAAACGTCGTTACTTGGG
>JAGQPK010000535.1 GCA_020426755.1 Planctomycetales bacterium | reverse complement strand
ATCCCAGCAGATGTGCTTGAACTTCTTGGTCAATTGCCCTTGCGCGTCACGCATCCAGAAGCCGGCGTGCTTGGCGATGTCTAGCTTGCCGTTAGGATCGTTAGGCAAACAGTGGCGGCCGGTTTTGTCATGGCTGCCGCTGCCTTTGACCGTCGCATCGTTTTGTGCGACGTGGAAATCGATCGTCCAGGGACGTAAGGCAGCAGTGAGCTTCGTCATCGCATTTTCCAGCTCACCGGCGTCCCAATCAAAGTTATCGGGCACGATGCGATCTTGCGGTGCGTTGTAACCGAGCAAATAAAGCAGCGTGTGCGCCATGTCGGCCTGGAAGCCGACCGCGTCCGGCATGCCGACTGCCTCGAGCGTCTTAACCATCTCGCGCCAACTGTGCATCCCGGCCCAGCAGATTTCGCCTTCGGCCGCCAACCGCTCGCCATGATCGCTGGCAATCGCCGCTGCTTGACGGAACGTCTCGGCGATCTTCTTGGTGTTGCCCTCAGGATCTGCAGACCAGTGTTCCGGGCTGTCGGCGGAATCGATGCGGACCACGCCGTAAGGCCGTACGCCCAGTTCTCGCAGTTTCTTCGCGATGCCGCACGCCTTGCGGACCTGCGTCAGGAAGTTCGCGCGGTCTTCGTCGCTGCCCATGGCGGAACCGCCACCCGTGGGCGGCCAAACCGGTGCCACTACCGAGCCAATCACTAAGTTGCGTGACGTAACCTTGTCAGCGAGTTGCTTGAGATCGTCGTCGGTCGAATCGATGTCTACGTGCGGTGCGAACAAAAACAGGTCGACGCCGTCAAACTTTTGACCTTGAAATTCGGCGGCGGCCGTCAGGTCCAACATCGTGTCGAGTTCGATTGGCGGCTCCGAATCCGGGCCTTTGCCCACGACGCCCGGCCAAGCTGCATTGTGCAGTTTCGGGAACGCATTGCTCATTCAAAAATCCTTTCACGGAAGTGAAGCCGTCAGCGACAGCGCAGGTAGTTCGCGATAACGCGCCAGCATCGGTTTTCGTGGCGCGAACCGCAGCTAGCGCCATGCGGAGATCCTAAAAACTTAGTTAGGGCAGTGGACTAGTGTCGCACGTAGTCGCCCACGCTTGGCACGCTCTCAAATGTATTCGGACCGAAGTAACGCAGGCTCACCAACGGTTCGCGGCCCGTGTTGGTTACGCGAATGCCGCGGTTGGCCGCTTGATGTGTGATAAAGACTTCGTCGAGGGTTTCTTCACCGAAGCGAATTAAAGCCGGCGTTTCCAAATCGAGCTTGCCGATTTTGCCGGTGCCTTGCACGGTGATCCAGCCGCTCGCCCCCGGGTCCTGCAAGATGCAACTTGCGCCGGGATAGAGCGTCAGTTCGCGCGCTGAGAACAACTGTTCGCCGTCCACCAAGCCGTAGACGATCCACTTGTCGACCCAGCCTTCACCGCTGGCAGCCACGATCGGCTCCAGATAGTTGTGCTCTTTGAAGTGCGTATCGACGTTTTTTTCCCAGTCCAACTGGCCGATAATAAAGTCCAGGTCGTGATGCTTGTCGGCCGGCATATCCTTGACCAACAGCGCCCACGGCACTTCGCGGCCTTCCACCAACGACTGGTACATGCCAAATACGTCGCTACCCCATTGAGGCTCGTACGTGCACAACGAACCGGGCGCGTGGAGCACGCCGGGCGGAATCAGCCAGCCCGTGCCACGCTTCAGCCGATAGGCTTTCGACAAATCCAGGATGCCATTGTCGCCCTTGTCCCAGTTTTCCAAGCAGCGGCGCAACTGGGCCTTGGTCGTACCGGGCTCGAGCCCCATGAACGTGTAGGCAAAATTGTTGTCGACGTTGTTCATTTGCGGCGAGAAGTAGTAGCTTTCGGGCTTACCCTCCTGGCCGACCAACGCGGCATCTTTAGCCGACTGGTGCATGTGATGCGGGATAGGGCCCATGTTGTCGAAGAACTTCGAGTAGACAGGCCAGCGGTTGTACTTCTCGAACAAACCTTGACCGATGATCGCCGCACCTGATTCTTGCACCGCATCACGCAACAGAAAATGCTTGCCGCCGTGACTGACAAAGCTCAACCCTTCATGCCACACGCGGCCGTCGTTGGCTGCTTCGGTGGTGCTGCCAAACCAACGCTCGTCAATGCCACCGCGATGAGCACCGTATGCGTACCAGTCCTCCGGATGCAGCTTGATGCGCTTGCCAGGATGGAGGAAACTGCGCGGCACCCAGGTGGGAGTCAGTCGTAACAGGCCTTCGCCTTCTTCCATCGCCTGATTGAGAATCGAGGCAATACTGTCACCCTTCACATAATTTGCCGATGTCATGCCGCACGAGGCTCCTGTCAAAGTTTTAAGGCAATCACGCCTGGTCAATGTTCGCTGGTCCCCGTCGGACTGACGCGATGTAAAGAATCCCCCGCCACCTCACTTCAGCAGCCACACCCGCCGGGAAGCTGACAGTTTTATTCGCTTTCGAGGCCCCTGGCAAGTAAATGCCGACCCGCCGACGACCGCTCACCCCCGGACTACGCTCTACCCGCGACAATCTGACCGAAAACGTCGTGAGACTTTCGGATTTGGAGCTATCGCTTTTCACGCGGGGGGGGACTTGCCTTGGCGGAAGGAGTCCGGCCGTTCGACGCATTGCCAGCGCCCCGAGTTACCAGCGCTACGAGAACCGCGGCTCGCGCCTTTCGGCGAACTACGCGGCAGCTGCGCGGCCGCACTACAAAAGGTCTTCATTTGGAGTGCGATCGCGCAGCTATCGCTTTTCACGCGGGGGGGACTTGCCTTGGCGGAAGGAGTCCGGCCGTTCGACGCATTGCCAGCGCTCCGAGTTACCAGCGCTGCGAGAACCGCGGCTCGCGCCTCTCGGCGAACTGCGCGGCAGCTGTGTGGCCGCACTCCAAAAGGATGCACGGCATCTTCAATCTGGTATGATGGCCACGCATCTTGCCTCGTTTTGAGCACGAGCACGAACTTCGATATTCAACATTCAACATTCAAAATTCAACATTCAAAATTCAAGGTGTTTGCATGCCTGTGAAATCTTGGGTGATTACCGATCTTGCCGAAGGCAAACACGAAACTGACCTGGAGGGGTTGCTTGGCAAGTCCACTGGGGCGTTGCCGGCGGGGGTGACGGTTGCCCAGCGAACTTGGCGCGGTGGATTGTCAGACGGCGTTGACGAGATTCGCATCAACAACGGCCGCTTTCAGTTTTCCGTCTTGCCGACTCGCGGCATGGGGCTTTGGAAAGGTTGGATTGGTGGCCGTACGGTCGGTTGGAAGTCGCCAGTGCGCGGGCCGGTACATCCACAATTTGTGCCGCTGCACGAGCCTTCGGGACTTGGTTGGCTGGATGGCTTTGACGAATGGGTCTGTCGTTGTGGCGCACTGAGCAACGGTGCACCTGACTTTAATGAGCAAGGCCAGCTGACCTACCCGCTGCACGGAAGACTTGCAAACACGCCAGCGCACTACGTTGAACTGCGAATCGAAGACGATGTCATTTCATTACGCGGTGTCGTCACGGAAGCTCGGTTCCATTTCCAGAAACTGCAGCTTACCACCACGATCACGACGCGTGTCAATCAACCTGGGCTAGAGATACTGGACGAAGTCAAGAATCTTTCCGCGAGTGCCGGCGAGACGCAGATGTTGTATCACTGCAACTTTGGTGCGCCATTGCTAGGTGCGGGCGCGGAAGTCGTCATGCCTTCGTCTCGGATCGTGCCGCGCAACGATTGGGCTGCCGAGGGGATCGGGCATTGGTCGACGTATCAGGCACCGACACCGGCGATGCCGGAGCGAGTCTACTTTCACGCGTTGTTCGCCGACGACAACCGACAAACACTCGCCATCTTGCGCGATGCGAAGAGTTCGCACGGTGTGGCACTCGAGTGGAATGTCGACCAACTGCCGTATTTCTCCTTGTGGAAAAACGAAACTGGTTTGGAAGACGGATATGTCACGGGACTCGAACCTGGCACGAATTTCCCCAATCCACGCACCTTCGAAGGCGAACACGGTCGCGTTGTCCAACTCGCCCCCGGCGCGACGCACACCATGAAGCTGGGCTTCACTTATCTGGAAAACAACGATGCGGTGAAGCAAGCAGAATCGCGAGTCGAAACGATTCGAGGTGGCCGGCCAGTTGAGATTGCCGACAAGCCCACGGCCGATTGGTGCGCATAAACTGAAAGTGTGTCATTGGGAATGCATTTGGAATGCGATGCCGCAGCTATCGCTGTTCACACTGGCGGGAGTAACGCAGCGTTGCAGCTAAATCTTGGGGTTCGCCGAAAGGCGCATGCCAAATGGCACTCAGTTTAGATGTGCGCTGCTGTACCCCCTCCCGCAATTGACTCTCAACCGTCGTAAAACGCGCAG
>JAGQPK010000534.1 GCA_020426755.1 Planctomycetales bacterium | reverse complement strand
ATAAGCTGCCCGGCTTTATGCAACAGTTAATTGCGGTCTGCGAGGAAATCTCCCCCTGGCTGGCCTACTACGATCACCTGACTTTGGTCGAGAGCGATCACTCGCGGTGGTGGTGCCGCTTGTCGCGTAGCACAGAGGAAGACACGGTAGATAGGCTCCAACGTCACTTGCGTTCGATTGAACGGCGATTGCATCAATCGTATGGCGTCATCGAAAGCTCGACTTCAGGCAAGGCGGTGTTCGACCTCGGTGGCAACGTCGTGACGATGAATGCCTCGATGTTTCGTATGATGCACAGTTTCGGAATGGCGTCGATGGAAGTCAAGCTCTTGCAAGTCATTCGCACGCTTTCCAAACGCGATGTCTCTGAATGCCGCGACTTGCTCAGACGCGTTATCGTTCAGGGGCGACGTGAGCGGCTGATTGTCACCGATCATGCAGGCTCGCATCCAATGGTGCTGGTTGTGCAATCGTTGGTCAAGTCATCGCAAGTCGCGAACGAACCTGACGAGATGCATGCGTTTCAGGCACATGGCGTGCAACTTGAAGTCCTCGAAGGCACGTTGTTGAGCGAGATGCATGCGGTCCGCGATCATATTACGCACGAGGGGCTAGACGCGGTTGACCAGGTGTTGGCCGACGTGCTGGCATTGTGCGACGACGTTGCCGAGCGGGGCGATGACGCGACGACCCATCAAATGCAAATCACCGTCAATCAAGCGAAGCTGACCGTGCAAAGCTGCCTGACGATGCTGGCCAATGGTGACTCCGAAGAAGTTGACGTGTGCTTGCCGGTCGAACTGCACTCGATCGTGGCCGCCACCTTGACGGAGACACAGTCGTTAGCCGAGCAACGCATCACGACGGTGTCGACGGCGTTGCCCAAGGAGTTGCCGGATGTCGTAGCCAACCCTCATCGACTTCGACAATCTCTTAACACAATCATCGAAGTCATGATCGAAAATGCTCGTGAGAATTCGCTCATCAACATATCGGCCAAGTGTGAAGTCGACCGCGTTGTGCTCAGCATCGAGAACGAAGGTTGCGGCGTCGCGTTCGATCAGTTGGTAGCAGTGCGACGTGGTCGACCTGACCAGACTCCATCGGATATATCCAGCTTGAATCGCATTCGCGACTGGGTTGGACGTTGGGGTGGCGAACTGACGGTCGAGTCGGAGTTGGGCGAGGGCGCGGTCATTCAGTTGGCCTTGTCGCGATTTGATTGGTCTAAGCACTTGCTGCCGGATCAAGAACAAAAACAGATAGGTCGGCAGGCGCGAGAAGCGGTTGACGTAAATCGCGATTAGTCGATCGTTGGAACTTCGGCAATCGCGTCTGAGGTAGCAGCAATCGACGCCAGTCAGCATACAGACGGACGTTGCGTCCCCAGGCGGGATGACTAACAACCCAGATGCAGTACTTCACTTTACCGATCTTTCCCGTTGAGAGCACCGCGGCGGCCGTGACGGTTGCTGTGTGGATCGGCGTATGTGTTGTGGTCTTCTTCAACCTGCGGTTCGGCTGGACATTGTCCGGGCTGGTTGTGCCCGGTTACTTGGTGCCATTGCTGTTGGTCAAGCCACTGTCGGTCAGCATCATCGTAGTGGAAGCGATTGCCACTTACTTGATCGTGCGACTGCTGTCCGACGGCTGGGGACGCATTCCCTGGTGGTCGAGCTTTTTCGGACGCGACCGGTTCTTCGTTCTGGTGCTCGTCAGCATACTCGTGCGCGCTTTCGCCGATGGCTGGTTCTTGCCTCTTGTTGGGCAGTGGTTAAACGATGCGCATCAATTGCGTATCGACTATCGAAATGATCTTCACAGCTATGGTCTGATTGTTGTTTCGCTGTTGGCCAATTATTTCTGGAAGCCGCGACTGGTCAATGGATTTCTGACTTCCGCAGCTTGCGTTGCTCTCAGCTATGTGATTCTCCGCTTTGGCGTGATGAATCTAACGAACTTCAGTCTGGGCAGCCTGCAGTACATGTACGAAGACGTTTCCGCGTCGCTGCTGGCGAGTCCCAAGGCCTACGTCTTGGTGATCTCGACGGCATATGTTGCGTCTTGGGCGAACCTTAAATTCAGTTGGGATTTCAACGGGATTCTGATTCCTGCATTGTTGGGACTGTTGTGGCACAATCCGGCCAAGATCTTTGTGACTTGTGTCGAAGCCGTGTGGATTCTTGCGTTGGCCACGCAGATCTTGCGACTACCGTACTTTCAGCGCATGACCGTGGAAGGCGGCAGGAAGTTGCTGCTGTTCTTTACGGTAGCGGCTTTACATCGCTTGCTGGTTGCCCACCTGTTACCGCTGTTTACGGATCAGCAAGTCACAGACGCGTTTGGCTTTGGCTATCTGTTGACGACGTTGATGGCGATGAAGTCGCATGACAAGAAGATCACCTTGCGTGTCTTCCGCGCAACAATTCAAACGTCAATGGTCGGAGCCGTCATCGGCTCGGTGCTCGGTTTCGGTCTGTCCTATTTGCCAACTGATCTGTTGGGGCGTTCGGTAACAATTAGTGCGGGATCGGCCGAGTGGCAGGAAGTCGAAGATCGCACGGTGTGGGATCTGTTATCGGAACAGCGCGTGCGTCTCTATATGACACGCGTGCCGGGCAGCTTTCAACCGCCACTGCCGACTGAGTTGTCGACTTTTCATCAGAGCCTGGATGAACTTCTTGGCTACGCGGAGTCCAGCGACGTTGATCAGTTCCGTCGCGCCGTCGCCGGGTTTAACGCCGTCAACTACAACGTGTCGCTATTTGCCGGACGGTACGTGGTACTTCATGAGCGAAATGCGGCGCCGTCGGCTTTGGCGTCCTCCACATCTGAGCTTGCGGCGGCGAACGATCAAACCGGCGCCGATTCGTTAGGGATTCTCTCCGTTTTTCGCAGTTCCAATCCAAACTCCCAACGTGGGTGGGGGATCTATGTTGTTGATCTCGACTCGCCCAGTGAAATGCTGGTCGAGGTACCGGCGCCGTTGGAGGAATGGTCTACGTTCGACGCAGGCTTCGTCTTGTTCACAAAGCTAGGTGCCCGCGCCTTGGCGATTTCCGGAACTGCGCGCGAGACAAATAGTGATCGATCGTCGGACATGCTCACGCAGCGCTCGACAATCATGGCTGCGTTTCATAGCGTTGTCGGCAAGCACGATGTGCTGCAAGTCCGCGGCTGGACGCCTCGGTTAGTGACGGCCAGCGGTCACTTGAAAGAAGCTCAAGCTTCCCAGGTGGGCTCACACTTGTTCGTCAAAAACGCTATGCCGCCGTCCTTGAAACTTGCAGAACTCGAACAGTTTATCAGTGGTTGTGAGGTCGCTTGGCAGACAACGAGTGTGCCAAATACGCTGCGAGATCAAACGTCACGGGGCTTTGCCGAGTTGGTGCTGAGCGAAGCAGATTTGCGCCGCCTCAAGAATCGGGCGGGACTTGACGCGCGCGCGGAAGCCTCGCAAATGGCTCGCTTGGACGGGACGCTCAATCGTTGGTTGCAGGACGAACGTGAACTCTTGGCGCGACAGGGTTCGAACAGCTATCGGGCGGCATCCGTCGATGAAATGCTGTATTTGGACGAAGAAGTTGTCGGACCGTTGATCCAAGTCGCGCGGTCCGCGAACTCGTTCGACAAGCTAACGGACGCCAACCGCGAGCGGCTGGCAACGATCGACACTGCTGCACATCCGCTCGGTTATGGCCTGGTTCTATTTCACGACACCGCGACCGATGATGATTACTTTGTGTTGCGCGAGGAGCTGCCACGGCAACGCCACTGGGGCACCTACGTGTTTCGCGCGGGTTTGGAATCCCCTTATGTCGTTGAGGTGCCGCGGCCACTGTACGAACAACAGACGTTCCAGTTCGGCATTTCATTGTTCGAGCATCCGCGTTCGTCCGTTCTGATGATTGCCGGTGCTCACCCATTTGCCAATCCCAATGGCACGGCCGACGTCATGCGGTTGGCCAATAAGGTGTGTCTCTTCCATCTGGTACGACAGGTGTTGCTGCGTGAGTTCCCTGTCGAGCCCATGTTGCTCATGCAGTCCCGTGCGATTCAGGCACCGATCGATGCCGACGTGGTCATCGGTACCGACGATGGTACGTCGAGCTACGAGCAATCCGGGCCGCTGGTACGTGGCGTGGTTGATCAGTTCAAAGCAGACAATCGTCGCGTGCGGTTGGTGGACGGATCCGAACTTACTGCGGGATACGAATTGGGAATTTTGTTGCAGGCGTCGTCGCTACTCCATTCGGAAAACAAGCAGATGGTCAGTTTGTGGATTTCGCCAGCACTTCGGCGCAAGTACCGCGACTCGCGAACCTTGACGATGGCGGCGGCGCAATTCTCGTCGATCGGCATCGAATCGGTGGAAATGGAGCTATTCGACTT
>JAGQPK010000533.1 GCA_020426755.1 Planctomycetales bacterium | reverse complement strand
GGTCGTGGGTGGCTCGGCCTTCGCCGAACTGATGTCCGAGCTCCCCAATCAGGTAAACGACCAACCTGGCCCCGATCCGCTCCAGGAAACGGGCCTGCTTTACCAGCGGGCGCTCGAATTGATTCAAACTGAGTTTCAGGACACTACGTGGCGGGCTTTCTGGGCGACCTCCATCGACGGTCGGCCAGTCCGCGACGTGGCACTGGACCTGCAAATCTCGGAAATGGCCGTACGCCAGGCGAAGTCCCGAGTCCTGCGACGTCTCCGAGCGACGTTTGCCTTGCCCGAGTGAACTGGCGGCGGCCGATCGTGGGCGCGCGACATTTTTAGAAACGGTGTCACAACGCCGCGATAGATAGTTTGATACGATTCCAGGGGAGTGGCATTCGCATGAAACTTTCGCACCGCGTTCTGATCTTCGTTTTAATGACTTGGCCGTCATTGGCAGCAGTGACAACGGCCGCACCGCGCAACGTGTTGCCCCGAGGCGTCCAGGAGCTACTCGATTCCGACGTCATTCCGGCCTATATGCAAGGTGATCCGCAATGGCTGGTCACAAGTTTGTCGCAAATTGTGGCCCGCGTGACTCCCGAGCGAGTCGTCTTGATCAACCAGGCCCTGTCGCAATCGAATCTTCCGTCGGTCAGCGAATTGTTGCTAGATGCCCGTCTGTCACTCGTCCTGCAGGGGCGTAGTCAGGTCTTGCCCAAGCCGCATCCCAACGAAATTCTGCTGACGATTGCTCCCGTCGAACAAGCGATTGAAGAGTCGCTGGAATTCGCTCAATCGATTGCTGTCATGCAGGACCCACTGCCGCAGATTGATAGTCTCAAGGCATTCGAGAAGGCGTTTTGGGATGCCCACGTGCTGCGAAACCGTTTGCGTACCGCCCGGATGTTGGCCGAGTACGGACAAGCGATGGTTCGTGAGGCGAAAACGTTGCGTCCCAAGCAGATTCCGGCCGAGCAGCGTTCGTTGCTGGACACCGATTTCGCCGAGCTTGACTCGCGACTCGTGGCGGCCGGATTGAAGCTTGAGGAACGTTCGCTGGAGCTTCGCGTGCAACGACTGGCACTCGCCGCAAAAATCTGTGAGGGCGACGCGCCGATTCGCGAACGCCTTGAGGCAGCGTTTGTTGGAGACCTGGACGGAGAATTGCTGGAACAGTTCTTCACAGCAAATCGCGATTATCCATTTCAGAACGCCATGCTGCGGGCGCCGGGAACATTGAAGGACATTCAATCGCGGAGCCAGCGCGTCCGCGAATCACCCGGTGATCTCGTCAAAAAAGGGCGACTCCTGTTCGAGGGTCTTCACTGGTGGATGCGCGGTCGCTACGGGCAGGGTCCGGAAGGCAACGGCATGCTCAAGAGCATGCAGGCGCTAACCGATCCCGTCGCCCTGTTCTCGCTCTACATGCCGGTCGAAACGCCCAAGCCGACGGATCCGTTCGACACGAGCCAATACTCGATTCCTGAAATCGATCGACGCCACCACCATATCTGGCAGTTTGAATATCGACGGATCAACGTACGCCAGGCGATCACGTCGCGGCAGAGAACACAAAGTGGTGGCGAGGTCAAGCACAGCATTACCAAGTTTGATCGCTTTTACTGACTTTCCAACGAAATCGTGCGGGGAGTTACCTCGCCTTCGACCACGACGGAAACGACCACGTACACCAGCAGCGCCACAATTTCTCCTGCCGACTATCGCATGGTGGCACGCCTTGTTGGCTTTTACGAATACGGGCACGCGCTTCGCAACCTGGATCAACTCGTATCAATTTGCTCCAGCGAGGAACTTGCTGCGATCGACAAGATTGTCGGGGACCGTGACGAGTTTACGGTGTACACCGACCTGGGCCGACGTTTCCAACGAGGCCCCAGCAGTCTGATCGCCGCGGCATCTCCAACGGACGACCGAGCCAAGCGCGGTTTGGCCTGGGTCATGGCGCTGGCGCGCGTTGAACTTGCTTCCATGCTGGTCTGTTTCACTGCGACACCGCAACCCTACGAACTGGTTGGCCCGACGCCGTTCGATGCGGCGGCCTACATGACTCTGTTGCACGAAGGGGCGCTGTCGCACTACTGGGCGCTCGTCAACGATCCGATGCTCGAACCGGTGACGCGGATGTCGCCGCTGCATACCGAGGTGCTGGCGTATAGCCGCCGCTTAGTTATCGCTCGCGGTCTACTACGCGCCACGATGAAAGCCCAGCACGGAAACTTTTCGCCCATCCAGTTGCGCGAAATCTCGGCGTGGAAGGAAGGGCTCGACAGCCTGCAGGCCGGTCTCGTCGCCAAGATCGAACTGTTCCTGCAACACACGGAACAACAGCAGGTAACCAAAACGTCTGTCAACCGAGGCCTCGAATACGTCAGCGCATGCGCAAAGCTATTGGAGATTGAGCAACGCGAGTTGAAAGCAGGACGCGCCCAAGTGATTGAAAAGTGAGCGGCCTTTAGCGTGAACGACAGACGCGCGCGGATACGCTAAGCTGAGCGTTCCGCGCGTTCAGAAGACGCGCTCTCGAATTCGCGCACTCGTTCCCCGGCACCGCTCACATGCATCGCATTGTCTTCGTCACCTTGTTGCTCGCGGCAAGCGTCACCACTGCCGCTCCATCTAATCGGCCCAACTTTCTGATCATCATGGCCGATGATTGCACGTACAACGACTTGCCGCTCTACGGTGGTCAGAACGCCCAAACGCCCCACATCAATGCGTTGGCCCGACGTGGCCTTACGTTCAATCAAGCATATGTGTCGTCGGCCATGTGTCAGCCGTGCCGCGCCGAGCTCTTTACGGGACGGTATCCCCTTTCGAACGGCTGCTGTTGGAATCACTCAGCGAGCCGACCGACCGTGCAAAGCTTGCCGCATTTGCTGAGACCGCTTGGTTACCGCGTCGGCATCGCCGGTAAAGTTCACGTCGAGCCGGCGTCCGCATTTCCTTTTGACGCCGTCGCGGGTTTCGACTCGAACTGCGTCCGCAACCCCACACAGACGCATAACCTGCAAGCCGTGCGTGACTACATTTCAACGACACACGACACACCGTTCTGCTTGGTAATTGCACTGGTTGAGCCACATGTCCCTTGGGTGATGGGAGACGCATCGCAATACCCGCCCGGCAAGATCTCACTACCGGCGAATCTGGCTGACACTCCCATGACACGTCGGCACTTTGCCAACTACCTGGCAGAGATCACTTACATGGACGGCCAAGTCGGTGAGATCTTGCAGACGCTCGATGACGCCGGGGCCACAGACAATACGGTCGTGCTATTCACGTCCGAGCAAGGCGCGCAGTTCCCGGGCTGCAAATGGACCAATTGGAATACGGGTGTGCACACCGCGTTGATTGCCGCATGGCCCGGACATTTCGCAGCAGGCAAACGTACGGATGCATTGGTGCAATACGCCGACGTCGCGCCGACGCTACTGGAACTAGCGCACAGCGAGTCGGTTCACGCATTCGACGGCACCAGCTTCGCCAGAGTCTTGAAAGGCAATGTGAGTGCGCATCGAGACTACGCGTTTGCCATGCACAACAATCTCCCCGAGGGCCCTCGCTATCCCATCCGTTCGGTAACCGACGGTGAATGGCATTACCTTCGCAACTTGTTACCGCAGGAACTCTACATCGAACAACACCTGATGGGCGGCGGTCGCTTGAACAATCCCTACTGGGCAACCTGGGTCGGTATTCATCCCAAGCGTGTCGACGTCTATGACAAGGTTAAGCGGTACATGCTGCGGCCCGCGGAACAACTGTATCACACGACCGACGACCCATACGAGTTGCACGATCTGGCCACGTCACCTCAACACCAAGAAATCAAAGCCAGATTGAGCACGAAGCTGGATGACTGGCTCAAGTCACAGCACGATCCAGGCGCGGAAGTCGATACGATGGAAGCGCTCGAGGCCGCTCGCCGCGGCGAGCATCTGCACTGACCGCAAGATGATTTCGGATTTCAGATTGATGAAACGCGAATTTGTGAGTTCAGGCAACTTCAAAATCAACAATCAAAAATCATCATTCCTAAGTCCTGCTCCATCATCATTCCTCAATCGCAGCGTTCCGGAAACCGCGGCTGGCGCCTTTCGGCGAACTAATTGCACCTTAAGCGAACTTGGCTCTCACTAAACAAACTCAGAGACGATTTCGCGGCGCGGCGACGGAATGACGACTTTGTCGACGAGCAAGCCCTTTTTGGCGATGACGGCGGCACCGATTTCTGCGGCAGCTTCTACGGCAGCGACTTCACCCGTGAAGGTGACATACGCTTTGCCGCCGATTGCCATCGCCAAGTGAATGGCCATCAATTGAATCGGCGCCGACTTCACGGCAGTGTCTGCGGCCTCGATGGCCGACGCAACGGAAAACGACTCGATTAC
>JAGQPK010000532.1 GCA_020426755.1 Planctomycetales bacterium | reverse complement strand
GAACTGCTCAAGGCAAACATTCTTCACTACACCAAAGATCTGTTGAACTTTGATGTGGTGGAGATTCGCGTTTTAGGACAGGAAACCGGCGAACTGGTCCCGCTGCTTTCTGTCGGCATTGACGAAGTCGCTGCCAAACGCAAACTGTTTGCTCGACCGCAAGGACAGGGCGTGACGGGGTTCGTCGCCGCTACGGGCAAGAGCTATTTGTGTGAAGACACGGCCGAAGACCCGCTCTTCATCGAAGGGTGTCTCGGCGCAAAGAGTTCGTTGACCGTACCTCTGATCCAACACGACAAGGTGATCGGTACGTTCAATGTCGAAAGCCCGGAACCCCGTGCGTTCACAGAGAACGACTTGCAGTTCCTCGAGATTTTCTCGCGCGATGTGGCGAACGCGTTAAACACGCTTGAGTTGCTCGTCGCGCAACAAGCCAACACGGCGCAGGCGAGTGTTGAGGCGATCCATCGCGAAGTCGCCATGCCGGTCGATGCAATCTTGAACGATGCCGTGCACGTGATGGAGGCCTACATCGGCCATGATCCATCGGTGCTGGAGCGGTTGCAGCGGATCTTGCGGAACGCCCGCGACATCAAGCAGTTGATTCATAAGGTGGGCCAGCGCATGACGCCCGCCGAAGCCGTGCCCGCCTGTGCACAAATCGAATCTCGCCCAGGTTTGAAGAACCGCCGGGTGCTAGTCGTCGATGACGACGCCTCAGTCCGCATCGCTGCTCACAATCTGCTGGACCGGTTTGCCTGCGTTGTGGAAACCGCTCACGACGGCGATGAGGCTTCGTACATGATTCGCAACGCCGGTTGCGACCCATGTTATGACGTGGTCATCTGCTCAATCAAATTGCCGGACATCACAGGCTATGACTTATACATGCGATTGCGAGAACTCGACGAGACAGTGCCGCTCATTCTGATGACCGGTTTTGGCTACGATCCGGGGCACACGATTGTCAAAGCGCGGCAGGCCGGCCTGCCGTCGAACTCGATTCTCTACAAGCCGTTCCGACTAGATCAGCTACTGGAGACGGTTGAGGGAACGATCGAAGGTGTCGGAAAAGTTCAGCAAGCCTAGTGGTTGGTGCCGGCGTGAGTTGTCCGCCGAATGGCGTTAGTCCCGGTTAGCAGCTCGGAACGAAGCGCATCGCGATGTCAAACCGATGCAAGATCGCTTGAGCACCTTCATGATCAAAGAGTGAAAGAACACTAGTCTCGACTTGCCATGGTATATCTGTTTGCGGTCCTGACACTCTTTGGTCACTGGGCCATCTCGATCTTCATTATCAACCGATTGCATTCGACCGCGTTGCCGTATCGCCTGATGAAGGCGATCGATTTGATCTGGTACAGTTCGCTGTTTGTTTGGCCGCCAATTGTGGCGATGGCCGTGTGGGGCGTGCCGCAACTGAGTTGGCTGGCGACCCACCCGATGTGGCGAAGTTTGGGGACGCTCTATTTCTCGGCTTGTTGCATTGCCTTTCCCATGGCCGTCTTCACCTGGGTGCAGCATTACTTTGACACGCATACGACATCGCGACTGGAAGGCAACCATTCGCGAACGATCGACGTCATTGAACGACTCGGGCATCGACCGACGGGCAACTGGTCTACGACGCTGTTGAGCAGCTTGCCGCGTAACCAAGTGTTCAACCTGTGGGTGCAAGAAAAATCGATCCGCCTGCCGCGGCTGCATCCGGAATTGGACGGACTGACGATAGGGCACTTATCGGATCTGCATTTCACGGGGCGCACGACACGCCCGTACTACGAGCTGGTGGTCGATGAAGCCAACGAGCTTGACGCCGATCTGCTCGTGATTAGTGGCGACATCATCGACAAGCGACCGTGCTTTCCCTGGCTAACAGAGATTCTCGGTCGACTGCGTAGTCGACACGGTGTGTTCTATGTGCTGGGTAATCACGATTTACGCGTGCGAGATGAGCTGCGTGTGCGCAATGACTTGACCGCGGCCGGACTAACGGATTTGGGCGGCCGCTTCCAGCAGATTGAAGTTCGCGGGCATCAGATCGTTTTAGCTGGGAATGAACTTCCTTGGTTTGCGCCCGCGGCCGATATGAAGCACGCCCCGCGACGGCTGGCCAACGGAGGTCCGCTGCGGATCGCCGTCTCGCACAGCCCGGATCAGATTGAATGGGCCAGAAGCTATGACATCGACTTGATGTTGGCCGGTCATACGCACGGTGGTCAAATAAGGTTTCCAATCATTGGCCCCGTGTTTTCACCCAGCCGCTATGGTGTACGCTTTGCGTCTGGCACCTTCTATCGCGACCCGACGCTAATGCATGTCAGCCGGGGCCTATCTGGGACCCGAGCGCTTCGCTTTAACTGTCCTCCGGAGTTGACTAAGCTGGTGCTACGCAGCGACGCGAATCTATAAACTGCTCGCAAGAAAGAGGTAGCCGCGCGATGACCAGCTTACTGTCGAATGCGAAGTCCAATGTAGACCAGACGTGCCATCGAGCTGGTGCGCTGTTGCTAATCTTCATGTGGCTCGGCATCAGCGTGGGGCACGCTCAAGATTCATGGCCTCAGTTTCGTGGCGCCGAATCGCGCGGCATCGGAACTGACTCGCGATTGCCGGATCGCTGGTCGACAACCGACAATGTTGCTTGGCGACAAGCGATTCCCGGACGCGGTTGGTCCTCGCCGGTTGTGGTCAAAGATCGTGTGTTCTTGACGACCGTCATCAACACGGGCGAAAGTGAACCACCCAAGAAGGGTCTCTACTTCGGCGGTGATCGACCGGAGCCCTCTCCAGCGATTCATCTCTGGAAGGTGCTCTGCTTCCGCTTGAATGATGGCGCGCTGCTGTGGGAGCAGACGCTGCACGAAGCGGCGCCGACGACTCCGATTCACTTGAAGAGCAGCTATGCCAGCGAGACCCCGGTGAGCGACGGCGAGCGACTCTACGTGTACTTCGGCAACGTTGGACTCTTTTGTTTGGATCTGAATGGGCAGACCATCTGGTCGCAACAGATCGAGCCACACAAAATGCGCTACGGCTGGGGTACTGCCGCTTCGCCGATTCTGCATGACGGTCGCCTCTATGTAATTGACGACAACGACGAGCAATCGACGCTTACGGCGTTGGACGCCGAGAATGGTCAGCAAATTTGGCAAGTCAAACGCGAAGAGGGTAGCAACTGGTCGACGCCATTCGTTTGGAAAAACGCTGAACGCACAGAGCTGATTACGCTGGGATCGCAAGCGGTACGAGCTTACGATTTGAATGGTGAGGAACTGTGGTCGCTACGCGGGATGTCGAGTATCACGATTGCTACACCTTACGAGTCGGATGGTCTGCTATTCATCAGTTCGGGATACGTGGGAGATCAGCAGCGACCGTTGTACGCTATCCGTCCCGGCGCGACAGGTGACATCTCGCTCCAGGAAGAGGAAACGACCAACGAGTACATCGTCTGGAGCGAACCTCAAGGCGGTCCCTATAACCCCACAACCATCGTGTACGAAGGGCGTCTGTATGTCCTGTACGATCGCGGCCTCCTGGCGTGCTACGACGCGGCGACAGGACGCACGATCTATTCTCCGCAACGAATTCCCGATGGTCGCGCCTTTACTTCGTCGCCCTGGGCATACAACGGAAAGCTGTTTTGTCTGAACGAGGATGGCAAGACGTTTGTGTTCGCAACGGGCGACGAATTCAAGCTGCTGCACATCAACGAGCTGGCGGAAGACGACATGGGCATGGCCTCACCGGCGATTGTCGGCGATCGCTTGTTGGTGCGAACGGCCGCGCGGCTGTATTGCCTTCAGCAGGGCGCCCAGTTGAAGCCGCTGGCGATGAAGTTGCCGCGTGAGATTTTTGCTGAGGATGCGCCGCAGCAGTTGTTGGAGCGGGGCGCCGGCGAAGGCCCTGCGTACCATCCGGAGCTTGGGGTGCTATTCTCTGGCGAAGGCCAGATCCAACGCTACGATCTGCAAGGCAAGCTGCAGCTCTATCGCGACGCCGCAGGATCCAATGGCTTGCTGTTTGATCAGCAGGGCCGTCTGATTGTGTGTGAGCCCGGCCAGCGTCGGTTGACTCGCACTGATCTAACAACGGGTGCTACGGAGGTGTTGAGCGATCGCTTCGACGGCATGCGCTACAACGCCACGAACGACGTGACGGTTGATTCACGAGGCAGAATCTACTTTTCCGATCCGCAGTACGGACCTCGTACCGACATGGAGATGCTAGATGAGAGCGGTCGTGCTGTCGAAGGCGTTTATCGCGTAGACGTCGACGGCAGCGTCCATCGCATCATCACTCACGAAGTCGATCGTCCGAATGGTCTGGAAGTCTCGGCTGACGATCGCTACCTCTATGTTGCGGACAATAACAACAATTCGGTGGGCGGTGCGAGACGCTTATGGCG
>JAGQPK010000531.1 GCA_020426755.1 Planctomycetales bacterium | reverse complement strand
GGTCTGCCCCGGAGACTCTTGAGCAAGTCTGGCCGCCGCGAGACGCCGCAGCTCTTGATAGACGAGCGGCAACAGTTCCTCCGCGACACTCGCATCGCAATTGTCCTTGCTCAGAATCTGCGTGATGAGTCCTTTATTAGATTCCGACGATGTCATCTCGTTCCGCGGGCGCCGTGCGCTGACTAACGTGTGACTGCTTCAACTAACGATTGACGACAAGTTCTGCAAAGTCTAACTCGCTGGGACATGCCGGTCAGCGGCCCAAATCCACTCGCGCACCCACATGCAGAACGGAATCCGCTGCCCAGCCGCCCGCCTTCAGACTCGCGTCAGCGACAGCGAAGATAGCACCGTGACAGCTACCACGTCCTCTACAGCTCTTCTAGGTCGATCTCGATTTCTGACAGAGGGTCTAGTGTGACATCCGCTTGCTCGTAGGCGGCCAACAGCGATTCGACCTCGTCGATTAAGTCTTGGTTCCCCGTGCAGGTTTCCCGTACATAGCGCTGTCGTTCTGCCGCAGAACATTGCAGTGCGGCCTCGAACACGTCCTGGATCCGTCGCCAGAATTCGTCTTGCTCTTGCATGAAAGTCTCTGCTCAATCGTTGAGGATACGCTAGTCCAATGAGTGAATGCAAAAAGCATGTGACGTGCGGCTCAAAAAAAAATGAAAAAAGACGCTCCGTGGCCGCAGAGCAAATAACACACCGCTCATTCTGAAATTTTGCTGAGCCGATCCGAGCCAGGATCTTGCATTGGTAGTGTCTGGGAATCTGTTACCCCCACTCCTTGCGTAGGAATTGAGGCTCGGAGAAGAATGTCGCACAAGAGACGATCCCGTCGGCGAAGCCAACACGATAACCGTCTGAATCTGGCCCAATCCCGGCCATTTTGCCTTGAGCAACTCGAGGAACGCCAGCTACTGACAGTCACCGTCCGTGATGTAGCAGGAGGCAAGGAGCTCGAGCTCTCCGGGAATGTCGACAATCTGGAGGACATCTACCTTCAGACCAACGGTGAATACCTGGAATATGCCACGTCGGAATCGGGCCCGTTCACGGCTCTAATCGACCTGAGTACCGTGTCGGCATACGAGGTCAACGTGACGTTCAAAGCGTCATCGCTTGACGACGCGGCACAGTTCGACTTGAACCAGGAGGAGGACCTCAAGTCGACGCTGTTTCTGAAAGATATAAGTGCCCCCGGAGTCAATTTGACGTTCGGAGCGATGGACGTCGAAGTGATGTCGGGGGCGACCATTTCGACGCGCGACCTAGCACTCGGCGAGACAGACGCTTTGGCGGGGGCGTCGGCAGGCTCGTCGGGCAATCTGGCCATCAACGGCGTCTTGATCGACGTTCGTAGCGGTGCGCAGATTCTAGCCCACGTGGGTGGCAACGATGTCGTCAATTCGCCGGGCAATGTTACGATCTCGGCCACTGGTGCATTGGACAATTTTCAAAGCTCCTTCTCGACGATTCCCTTCGTTCCGGCGATATCCACAACTAGGGCCAGAGCGCTCTTCGAAACCGCCACAATCAAAGGTGGCGATGTTTCGGTTCGTGTCGTGTCCGACTCGTCTGACCTGTTTGACGACGGCAATCCACTAGGCGGTTTCGGAGAAGCACTGGCAGAGTTTGTTGGTGGGCTCAGTGTCGGTGCAGGTGTAGCGCTTTCCAGGGCAACGGCGGAGTTAACCGTTTCGGGCAGCGACATCGCGGGACGCAATGTATCGCTTACATCCGAGGCCGCCGCAGATGCCGAGGCACTTGTCCTCACTGCGTATGCTGCAGTAGCGTACGGTCATTCCATTCCCCATGCGACCGTCGACATTCGAGACACGTCGACAATCACCGCGACTCAGGACTTAAGCGTTCACACGAACGCCGACAGCGATCTCAGTATCGTCGCTACCCAAAACCTGTTAGGAACCAGCACGACGGCGGAAAAGTATAACGTAACGCTCGCCGGCGCTTATTCCGACGTCGTCTCCTCAGCAAAACTATCGAGCGATTCGTCGCTAATCGTCGGCGACGCGCTCTCGATCGACGTCGATGCAACACGCGAGCACAATACGCAATCCAACGCTGCGGCCTACGGCGACGGGACGCTGGGAGTGGCGTTGAACGTGGCCGTTCACGAAGCGACACTCGAGGCGTTGATCGACGGCACCGTAGTCACGGGAGGCGACATGACCGTCGATGCCGAACTGACGACGGTGAAGAACGATTTCAACGCGACGAGCACCGTAGGTACTGGGGAATTCGGTGGTCGATTGCAGGCGAGCAAGCTAGGAGGTCCGTTACGAGGCTTCACCTCCGCATTCACTTCCATTTTCTCAGGAGCCGGTAGTGCCGTAGGTGGCAATGCCAACTTTGCGCGGGATCTGGCCGCAATCAAAGTGCCGAATGCGGGACCGTTGTTCTCTCCCGAAACCTTTGGCCTATCTGCTGCCATCAATGTCGGCCTCAGTTTTAACGACGTCGACGTCCGTGTAGGACCGGGTGCAAGCGTCACGGTGGGAGGTGACCTGAACCTGCGTGGCCACGTCGAAGAGTTCCCAGAAACCAGCGCAATCAGCTTTCTTAATAGCTCGAATCAGTACTTGCCAGGCGCTGCAAATGGCGCCTACAGCCAACGCGAAACCGGCGTCGCCGGCGCATTGACGGGTGGCTACTTTGAAAACCACGTCGATGTTTATATCGGCGCGGGCGCCACCGTCGATGTGACAGGCGACATGTCGCTCCAGTCAGAATCCAGCATTCCGTACGATCCGCAATACATCTGGGATGCTCGAAACGATGCGTTCGAACCAGGACGAATTGCAACGTTCACCGACAAGTTCAACTACAACTTGGGCATCCAAAATGGCCTGTTCAGCTCTTGGGCAGAAGCGATCGCCAGCGCCGAAGACAAGGCCTTCGGCATCATGTTCAACGGCCTCTTCGCCGACAGTCACAATTACGCCTACGTCGGGGATGGCGCCACGGTAACCGTCGGTGGCGACTTGCAGGTCGTCGCGGACACCGCGAATGATACGATCAACTTTGTCGGATCACCGTTGATTCCCTTCAACGCCACCGCGGGCCAAGGTGTCGGACTGGCCTTCATGGTTACCGGCTACATCAACGATACCACAGCCCGCATCAATCCACTTGCCACCATCGATGCGGGCAGCCTGTTGGTATTCGCCAACAACCGTGGACGCAACATCTCGATTGGTGTCCAAGGTGGTCTATCTGACAACGTTGATGGATTCAACGGCGCATTCACTTCTAGCTTCGTTGATAACCGCACGGTTTCGAAAGTCTCTCCGGCTGCGGACATCACACTAGGCACTGGGCTCGTAGAAGTCCCCATTGCCATGGAGACGCTGCGACAAGACGAAAACAGCTTATTCGTCAGTGTGCCGCAATTCAATCCGACCGAGGCATATACCGAAGACGACAAGAGCCTCGTGCGAGTTGATGTTAACGCAAACTCAATTACGCTGCCGTTCGACCATGGTTTGGAGACTGGGCAGGCGGTGATCTACGACAATGGCGGCGGCACAGACATCGGCGGATTGACGAACGGAGAGACCTACTATGCTATCGTGGGTGAGCAGTCCAACGTGTTGCAATTGGCACTAACTTACGGAAATGCGACAGCCACAGTTTCAACGCCGATCAACCTGAATCTCGACACCTTGGCTGGCGTCACCGACCAGTCCTCTCATTCACTCTATCCGGGCTTCGACCCGACGGCAGCGGGAGTCGTTGATACGTCCACAGGAGTGATTGACGTCGGTCGAGAACATGGATTCGTCAGCGGTCAACCCGTTATCTATCGCGACGGCGGTGGAAGTCCCATCGTTGGATTGGACGATGGCCAAACCTATTACGTTTCCGTGACCGGCCCAACAGCCTATCGGCTCGCGCATGCTTCAGGTGATGCTGTTGACGCCGAGCTGACCGGTGATCAATCGGCGCTCATCAGCTTGTCTGCCGGAGCAGTAGGCCGCGGGCACTCGCTCCGTCCCACCAACTACACGGCAGTCAGCAAGCCCAATCAGCTTCGCGTCCTCGATTCAAATGAAGATGGACGAGTCACTACGGCAGATGAGCACATTACGAGTATCAACTCGATTGCCGCAACCCTCGGTAGCCCCTCATATCAAACAGATGTCAATCTCCTTGTGATCTCCGAGGACCAGACTCATTTGCTCAGTGGGACGGGAGCGATTACGAAAACGCTCAGTTCCGGCGCTGGAGGATCCGTGCACGTCGGCGTGATCCACCGCGAAACCGAGGCATTCATTGGTGCTGAGGAGCGAGTCGTCGGGAACGCTCCGTTTGCTCCGGGGCTTGGTATCGATAGCTCTGGCTTGATCGTGCTGGACTATGATCACGGTTTTTCCGTGGGCGACAAAG
>JAGQPK010000530.1 GCA_020426755.1 Planctomycetales bacterium | reverse complement strand
TTCCCGAGACGTAGCTCCTCACGCTGGGCAAGCGTTGAACGCCCGTGCAAATTGACGGACGAGCGAACCCCACTTGCGGGATTTGGCGTGGCTATGCACCGTGCCTCACCCGTTTGTTGATCCCGACCACGGTATCAACGCGCACCTGCAAGCAAACACAGCGTTGACAGCGCAGCATTTCCGCATCGCCCCTGTTCTTGCACCTCAGGTGGCGGTCTCGTATGAAGTCGAATGTTGGGATTACTCGTTTGACGCGTAAGGCTTCGAGACAAAGGAAGTTCACACGCGACGTACGGCGATGAAAAAGAGATGCACGTACGATCTTGCCAAACGGATTACTCCAACAAGCCCATCTTGAGCACGGACAAGCGCCTTTCAACGCATCCGGCTCTAGCAACCGAGCAAAAATCGAGTTGGTGAGGCTCGCACCCTTAGCCGTGGATGGTAAGTTCCACAATTTACCGGGCTTGCTCGTCAGGTAGGAAGGGGTGTTACGTTGTTCACGAATCCGACTTCGCGCAAAACGGCGTTTTGCGGCGCGCGAGCATAACATCGTTCTACGGTTTAGTCACGTATTTTTTGTGTGTCGGTCGCGACTTCGACGCGTCACACTCACTTGCCGCTTTACCTCGTCTCACGACGTGGCGCGCGAGACGTCAGATTCGTGACATTCACGTGGCTCTGGCGTCGTGATTTTGACACGATCGGTGGCTCACGCATCGTGAAATGCGAACGGATCTTGCTCCCAACTCCCTGAAATAACGTCGGGTTTTTCGAACGAGGGAATGCGCCAAAGATCGTATTCAAAAAGATCGTAAAGACAAAGGAGGCCATTCGCCTAGGATTTGAAATGACGAGGCCAGCAGATGGACTTACGACTTGAGCGAAGTCTTCCGCACGAGGTGCTCGCAGATGGCGCGGAGCGAATCCAACCTGGTACCTGCCAATTCGCCGACTTCTTTTGAGGAGCCTTCAAAGGCGTCACGCACGATGTCGGCCAGCTTGTGACTTACTTCCTTCTCCAGCCGCGCACGAATCGTGTCCGCAACGTCATTTCGGCGTCGCGAACGGCGATCAGTAGTCGTTCGGGTGGCAGCTTCCTGACGCTCTTCCACTTTACGCAATGTATGCCACCAATCCGGTGGAGTGCGCTGGCCGGCCGCAGCGTGTTTCAAGTTGTCCAGCAGATACGCGGCCGGTCCTTTACGGAAGAACGACGCACCGAAACGTTCGCGTGCTGCCATCGTAATGTCAACCCACACGCGTACAACGTGCGTCGCATATCGCCTAGCAACGAGCCTTACTTGCGAGTCGGTTAAGCCAAGCTGTCGAAGCAGGTCCGCCAATGCACTGTGGGACGCATCAAACTGTTGTCGCATGGCGCGAGGATTGAGCCGACCTCGTGTGAACTGCACTTGATGCACGCCCTTGCGAACCTTCCGAAAGCATTCTGCCGTCGGCTTTTCCGCCAACACTCCGGCTTGCGTTAATCGTGTTATTGCACGTGTCAACTGATGTGCCTTAATATCCGTCACTGATACCGTCTTCGCGATACCAAGTACCTCATAACCCACGTGCGACAGATCTAACCAACCTGTTTCACCGCGACGCCAGAAGATCTTGGAGAGATAAAGGAATAACCGACGCGACGTGACATCCAGTGCGCGGTACGTGTCCATGTTGAAAAAGAGTCGTCCACCCGTGACTTGGCAGAATTCGAAAAATAATGGATCCCACAAAATGCGCCACGCACGGCAAGACTTAGGGTCGTGTGGCACGCTAAAGCTGAGTAGCCCGAACGCGATGTGTCGATGCTCCTGTCGGATAGGATCATAGAAGGCAGTCGATTCATAATGGACGGCAGATAGCCGCCTTAATGCGTCGCGGAACTGCTGGTAATTGCGCCCTCCTCGATTCTGGCCAGCGTCAATCAGCCCCAGCTGCCGCAACATGTAGTGGGGAGTTGCAAACAGTTCACCCGTCGGTTTGCATTCGGCAAACGTCAGGCCCAACAATCCCCACAGAAAGAGCTCATCCATCGCGGACAGTCCCAGCGGTGCACGAACGACCACAGATCCACGACGACCGTGTCGCTGTCGATCGTAGTATCGAAATTCTGTTCGGTGAACCAGGTCATCGGTTAGCGATACGTTCGAGTCGAGTGGGCAAAGTGCGTGTTCTACCAGTGATAATTGTCCTAGTCCCAGAGATCGACGCTGTCCCACACGACTGTGTCGCGTGACTCGTTTTCTGTTTGGGTCTGTACTCGTGGCTGCCGTTGTCATGTCATTCGTTCAATGATGGGACGAATCCGCGTGTCGCGAATCTGTCGCGTCCCAAGACTTCCGGCAGTTTAGCGCGTTTGCTGCTGAATTAACAAGACAAAACGTGATTGCAAACACTATGCAGCACATCGTGGCGCGAATGTTCATCTCGAGCGACACACGCCGCGACACATCGCGAAGCAGTTGAGACGTGCATAGTTCTCGTACGAGCAACGCCGATGCTCCTATGCGACACAATGAGACGGTCCTCGCATAACCGACTCTAGACGCACGAAACATGATGTTTCGTTTGGAGGCAACAACTGAATGCCACGTCATGCCTTGCCAACTACTCATCGTGGTTCATATCCCTCATGGATTCGTGCGTCTTTATTCAATCTAACTCGGGTAGAAGTGAGTTGACTTCCTTGCTGCGACGATTGCCCAGGAGGCTCGTGGCCGCGAGGAAGCCGGCAGAATCTAAGGAATTGTCTTTGCCGGCGTCACGTACGTCGGAGCTTGACGAACGATGCGTATCGGTCATGCGCCGTTGAGGATTAGCAACGACATAGAACCGGTTGACTGGCGTCTAACGCTGGCGAACCGGTTTTGTGTTCGTTGTTTGTTTCTCAATGTTGTCTTTGTCAAGGAGATGATGGAATGGCTATGCTCACGCAAGCACATCGTGAACTGTTTCGACGTGAACCGGACGAATGCTTTTCGTCTCTGGTTGGATTGGCCCGTCACTGTCAAGCTCAGAAGGAAGCTTCGCTCGAACGTTGGCACTCTCCCCAGGAGGTTCGTATTGCGCCAAATGGTGTCGACCGTTTGTTGGTTGATGCCGGCAATGATGGAGAGTTGTCGCTTAGCTCTTGGAGCTTCGGTCAACTGTGTCGCTATGCTGGCGTAGGTCGCGACACAGTCAATCGCCTGACGGCCAGCACGGCCGCTCAGGTGTTTGCTGAAACGCTCCCCAGCGACTCGCGTCCGATGCAACTGCTGACGACTGACAATCAGATACGCAGCATCCACGGAACCGCGTACACGCGGCTCTTCAATGCGGACTTATTGTCGGTCGTCCGCGAGTTCGCAGTCGACTTCGAAGCACCGCCGGTCGGCCTAAACGGTTCGACAGGTTTGTACGCGGGTGAGCAGGATATGTTCTGCTTCTTGATCGACCCAACGGGCTGGACCGAGATCGAAGGTCAGGCGTTTGCGCCGGGTTTCTTCCTCTGGAATAGCGAAGTTGGTCGTCGCAGTCTTGGCCTATCGACATTCTGGTTCCAAGCCGTCTGTGGTAACCACCTTGTGTGGGATGCTGTGGATGTGCAAGAGCTTCGTCGCAAGCACACGGCCGGGATTCGCGATGGACTCGCCGACGTTCGTCGCATGATCGAGTCGCTAGTCGACCGCCGCGACGAACGTCGCAACGGTTTCGTCCGCGCGATCGAAACCGCGATGGCCACGAAGCTCGGGACCGACGAAGCGGACCTGTTTAAGCAACTTGGTCAAGTTGGTGTGCGCGGCAAGCTGGCCAAAGCCGCCATCGAAACCGCACAGCGGCAAGCGTCGCTTTCCGTGTTCTCACTGATCGACGCTCTGACTCGTCTGGCCCAAGGCCATGTGAACGCGGGCGACCGGTTGGCGATCGATCAACAAGCGGCTGCTTTGCTCAGCACTGTAGTCTAAGAGAACGCGAACCGCTGAGTTGTCGATTCGTCGTGTCTTAAGACACGACTTTGACCGCAATGTTTGTCGCTACGACACCCCTGCGACATGGAGGTTGCAGGGTGTTGGGCGGCGTGTCATGTGTTGCAAGTGCGTTTCGAAAGGCGGTGTGCTACGGGATGTTCTCGAAGGTTCTGATCTGTTGGCTTCCTCGTACTTCGCTCGTCACATGCTAGTGCTACGTCACGGAAAATGCCGCGTCGCATGTAGTCCGCCGTAACGCTAGAGCCGGTTCTAGCGGCCTAAACCTAGTCAGCGCCGTACGGCGAACTCCTGTACGAAGTGTCTTCGGGCGTTAACTGCTTTCAGATCACGTTGCTCGGCTTGGTAGCGTGCTCCGCCAATTTAAATGGTTTGCTGCACGTCTCGTGTTTTTTTGGGGGGCACTCTGCGTCGACAGCAAGTTTGCAGGCAGGTCGACATG
>JAGQPK010000052.1 GCA_020426755.1 Planctomycetales bacterium | reverse complement strand
ACACGAGCGGCACCTTTAGCATCACCGTCACGCCAGTCAACGACGAAGAAGTGTTGGCCACCAACACGGGCGCGACGGTCAACGAAGCTGCCACCGGCAACGTGATCACGACGGCCATGCTGCAAACGACCGACGTGGATAATTCGGCAGCGCAGCTTACTTACACGATAACTGCGGTAACAAGCAACGGCACGCTGCGACTGTCAGACACGGCGCTCGGTGTGAGTGATACCTTTACGCAAGCCGACATCGACGCAGGTTTCGTTACCTACGACCATGACGGCAGTGAAACGGTGAGTGATTCGTTTAGCTTCACCGTCGATGATGGTGCCGGCACGAACTCCAGCGGCACGTTCAGCATCACCGTTACGCCCGTCAACGACGAAGAAGTTCTGGTTACGAACACGGCCACGACAGTCAGTGAAGCTGCCACCGGCAATGTGATTACAACGGCCATGCTGCAGACGACCGACGTGGATAACTCGGCGGCGCAGCTTACCTACACAATCACCGCCGCCACGAGCAACGGCACCGTGCGACTCAGTGGCACGGCGTTGGGCGTCAGCGACACCTTCACGCAAGCCGACATCGACGCAGGTTTGATCACCTACGACCATGACGGCAGCGAAACGGTCAGCGATTCTTTTGGTTTCACCGTCGATGACGGCACGGGCACGAAGTCCAGTGGCACGTTCAGCATCGTTGTTGTGGTGAATACGCCAATCGGGCCGCTACCCCCTACGAATCCGAGCGAAGAAAGCCCTAAAGATGATCCACCACGCGACGACGAAGACGAGGACCCGATACTTGACCTAACAACGCTGAATACGTCATCGGATACCGGTGAGAAGGTGCCGTTTACGGCGTCATATGGCATGGTGCGTAATGCGCCGCGCACCGATTCGCCGCTCGTCATCACAGGAGTCATGTTGACCGACGGTACCGTTGAACAGGTCTCGCCTAGTATCGCGACCATTCCCTATTTCGCTCATCAATGGATCGAACTGGCCACGGGTACGAGTGCGATCGCTCACGCCACACTACCGACATCCAGCGACTACTATGACACCACATTTGTTTACGCCGACTTGGATTCACTGTTAAGTGAGTTGGGCGACCATGACTACTTCTTTGAATTGGTGGCAGGCACATCGGTAGTTGCGACCGGCGCTCTTTCAATTGGCTTAGTGGTGTGGGCGTCACGAGCGGCCTATTTCGTGACGATGCTGTCGACCTCCTTGCCTGCCTGGGCCGTGGTGGATCCCGTTCCGGTCCTGGACGCCCATGCACTGAGCAGGATTAGCGAACGCCGCCGACAAGCAGGTTATGTCCAATCGTTGGCTGACCTCTGTGAACAGGAAGGCCTGCCGGCAACCGTATACCTACTTGATGAGAACCTGCGAGTTCAGGGCACGCCGGTAAAGATGGCGACGCGCGACATCTCTGATACGGGAGTCGGATTGTCCTGTAATGCAGCCGTTGCAGTGAGCCACGCACGCATTGTGTTTACGACAGGAACAGGCGAACTGGTTGATATCGTTGGAAAGGTTCAGCACTGCACTCCAGACGGCGACGGCTATCATCTTGAAGTGAGCATCTTACCACGACTGCAAAATAGTGAGGTGGGAAGGTAAGCGATTATGGTGCGTCCCACAGAGAAAGTAGTGAGTAGAAAGTAGAGCCTTTCGAACCCTGGCGGTGAATGTTTACGATGAAGTGTGAGCGTTCGCAGCCCCAACACGTTCGTTCGCGTCCCACGGCACGACGTATGTTTTCGATGAAATGACAAACATACGGACGTAATCTCGATGGTTTAGCCTGCCTGCTATTGCGTATGAATGATCCGCGTATCTCTGAGATGCCAAGTCGCAGTAGCAGTCGCATTTCCGTCGCCGGCCGCATGGCATTTATGCTGGTCCTGCTGTGCACCTTTTCGTTGTCGCTTGCCAGCCTGCTTAAGATTATCCCGGTACCCCGCGACGCCGAGATTCGCCGGAAGTCGGTAATCAGTGATCTAATTGCTATCAGTTCCTCAATCATGGTCCAACAAGACCGACCGGACCTACTCCAGAAGACCGTCACTGCCTCCGTCAAGCGATATCCGGAAATTGTGACTGCGTGCGTTCGGCGTGCAAATGGCGAGGTCTTGTGTCAGATTGGCGATCACGAGCAGCACTGGCACTTGACGTCGGGTGACAGTTCCACACCCGACAACATCTTCGTGCCAATCCGAAACGGGAATGTTCGCTGGGGCACTGTCGAGCTCAGCTTTCAGCGCGATCGGGGAATTGTCGCGACGCTGAGTCAGCATCCCATGATCCTCCTTACGCTCTTCACCGTCGGACTCAACGGACTGTTCTTTCGTTGGTATCTCTCGCGAGCATTCAGGTATCTCGATCCGTCCAGATCGGTACCGATGCACGTGCGTTCCACGCTCGATACTTTCTCTGAAGGAGTTGTCGTACTGGACAATAGCCGGCGCATCGTGCTCGCCAACGAGAAGTTCAGAAAGCAAGTTGGCAAGACAGACCACGAGTTGCTCGGACAGAATATTGACGTACTCCCCTGGCAAGATGAAGAGGGGACACCCGCGAATCGCTGGCAGACCAATGGCTTGAGATTACGGCTGCAGCAAGGCGACGTGCAACGCACCTTTCTTGTGAATGCGTCGGAGGTTTTGAGTAGTGATGGGCAACCAAAGGGCACGATCGCAAGTTTCGACGATATCACGTCACTTGAACGGAAACGCGAAGAACTCGCCAAGACATTGTCAGAACTTAGAGTATCGCGAGATGAACTGACGACACGCAACAAGGAGCTTCAGTACCTTGCGACGCGTGACTCGCTGACCGGCTGCTTAAATCGCCGCACATTCTTTGAGATTTTCGACGAGCAATGGAAACTGGCTCATCGCCACCAACACCCGTTAAGCTGTCTAATGATTGACGTCGATCACTTCAAATCGGTGAACGACAATCACGGCCATGCCATGGGCGATGAGGTACTCAAGCGAGTTGCGGCAACGATTCAAAAGATGGCGCGAAAGGGTGACGTTCCTTGTCGGTATGGCGGTGAAGAGTTTTGCATGCTGCTACCCAATACGGACATTGCTGGCGCATGTGAAGTAGCGGAAAGAATTCGACAAGCGATCGAACAGCTGGAGTTTCCAGCCCTGTCGGTAACGGCGAGCTTGGGCGGATCCTCGATTTCTCTGGGTGCCAACGCCCCCCAAGAGCTGCTCGATCAAGCAGACAAGTGTCTTTACGTTGCCAAACGAAGTGGTCGCAATCGCGTGATCTGCTGGGATGAAGTGCCTGGTGACATTGCCGATGAGGAGTCGACTGCTGAGCGCGCTGATCCTACACAATCAGAAGCAGTTGAGAACACGGCCATCATTCCGTATCCCGCCGTCACGGCACTGGTCTCAGCGCTCACGTATCGAGATGCGGAAACAGCAGCTCATAGCATGCGAGTGGCTGAGCTTGCGGTCGCGACGGCGTCGGGTCTTGTGTCGGTTAAGGATACCTATGTGATCGAGGTTGCTGCCCTGCTCCACGACATCGGCAAGATCGGCGTCCCAGATGAGATCCTACTCAAACCTGGTCCGCTTACGCGAAAAGAGTGGGAGACGATGGAGCGGCACGATCGAATCGGCGTCGAGATTGTGGAAGCGGCGTTTGCTAATCAACAACTGATCGACATTGTGAGGTTCCATCACGCGATGTACGGCGGCAGCCCGGACGCGCCAGGTCTGCCATGCGGAGACAACATCCCCATCGGGGCTCGCATCGTGACCATTGCTGATGCATACGATGCAATTGTATCCGATCGCGTGTACCGCAAAGGGCGATCGCCGGAAGAGGCCTTTCAAGAGCTACGTCGCTGTGCGGGCCGCCAGTTTGATCCTGAGCTGGTCGAACGTTTCATTGGAGTCGTCGTCAGCCATCGCGCCATCCCGCGTCCCTTCACTTCAAAGCAAACAGCCCTGCAGTTGGGACTGCAAATCGAGCATCTTGCCGCGGCGATTGATAATCAGGACAGTCGGAGTATCAAGGCACTCGCTGCTCGCTTGGAAAGCACCGCGGCGTGCGGGGGCATTCCGGAAATCGAGTCGCTAGCCGCCGAAATCAGGCAGGTCGCCGATGATGAGAATGAACTTGTATCGCTGTTGCAGATGGTTGGGCAATTGATGGGACTCTGTCGGTCCGTTCAGAAGATTCATACAGAAACCGACGAAGACAAGCAAGTTCTCCGCGGCGTTCCAGGAGTCTCGACAGCCGATTCAGTTGCTGTTCATTCGTAACAGTGTCCCCATTTCGCTCTTGAGTGCGACGAGTGCCAGCGCATAGCGGACTTGAGCATCAACCAGCGCCAGCTCTTCGTCGGCAAGACGCTCCTGAGCCTCAAGCAGGTTTTCTAAGAGCTGAGCAGCCGAATCATTCGCGTACGGGAGTAGCGTCCACCGATCACTAAGGTAATCGGCTTCTTTTTGAACAGCGGACATCGACTTGAATTTTGCAATGATCTCACCGCGGCTCGTTTGAACTTCACGCACTGCAACTTCGACCGTTGTGAGAGCTTCTTCAACCTTCAAACTAAAGCGACTCATCGCTTGGTTCAATTCGTACTGCCGTTGAGTTGCTTGCGCAGCTGCGGCGCGGTTACCGATAGGCACCTCAAACTGAAGTCCGGCCGAAAATGTGGGGCGGCCTTCGGAAAACTGATTCCCAAAGGCCTGGCCCTTGTCCGCGGCTGCTGCCAGGCCAGCGACGTACGAACTGACCACGAAGTCGAGTTGCGGCAAGAGGTCCTTGCGGGCAACGCCCAATCGGACCGTTGCCGCACGTGCATCGCGAATCGCTTGGGAAATGTCAGGCCGGTTCAGCAACGCAGTGTGCAGAGAATCGGACATTGACAACGGAACGTCATATAGCACCGGCGCTTCGACTGGCAAGAACTCCCGATTGCTGGCCTGGACCAAGGCAGGATCATTGACCAGCAGACGCAGCCTCGATTGCCAATTACGGATACGTGTCTCCGCTCGAATCATCTCCGATTCTCGGTTGGCAACGGCTGATTGAGCACGAAACACTTGACGCTCCACAGCGTCCACGTCACGTCGGGATTTGAGGTTCTGCAGAATGTCCTGCGCCGACATCAATAGCTTTCGACGCTGCAAGAACTCCGCACGGCTGCGATACAGTTCCCAATAGGCCTCGGTGACTCGAACTAGGTGTGCTTCCAGTTCTTGCGCTAGCGCGTCACTCGTTCTATCAAGTAGGATGTGCGCAAGCACGATTTCGCTCTGGTTATACGTACTTCCCGCGCCTTTCAGGAGCGGTTGCGTATACCGCAATTCGAGACGGGTCGTCCGTTGCGGATTTGGATTGAGAAAGCGTGAATTGTCTTCTTGACGCCCAAAGCGTTGAAACGCTTCGACTTGGCCTCCCGCTGTGTTGCGTCGACGAACACCGCCCTTGACCGACACATTCTGATTCTTGTAGCGTGTGTCATTCGTACCCGTGACCAGCAAGCTACCTACGGGGTCACTCACGTCGTCGTACGATGATTCCAGGAAGCCGTGCCAATCGAAAGCGGCAGTCTGAGTCAAGAGCGCCGCTTCTTGAATCGACGGTGCGGCCGTTATGCTCTGAACATACGACGAGTATAACAATGCGTTCGTCGTCAGATTTGCGATGTCGATCTTCAACGTCTCGTGCGACGCGCCAATTGGCCGCCGAACTGCTACATCCCACCAAGGCGGCGCGAGCGTAGCAGTGTCTCCGATTGCTTCAGAATGCCACCAACGTTCCGACGGTTCAGACGGGATTCGTGTTTGGTGATCGTGCAGCCAAGCTTGTCCCTCAGGGATGGAATTAGCCCGCGGCGTTCGTAGCGACGCGACCAATGCCGGAAACTGAGCAAACTGCAACTCCTCGACCGGTTCTTCAGACAGTGGCGATGAGTCATAGACTACCGGATCCTCGGCTTGTCCCGCTGGCAGTGCAAGCCGCTGTGCAGCGTCGATATCCAATGGTTCAGAATTCGCAATCTCCACGGTGGGTTCGGTGGTGGGAAGCCTCGCTATCGCGCCCGACGGAACCTGGGCCGGTAAGTGCGTTCCCCATAGCAGCGCTGCAAATACAGAAGCCCGAGCAACTTTGCGGCTTACGCTGACCGTGCCCACTTGCTCAGTCCTTCTTCGCGTACGATCGATCGACGAGGAGACTTTGCCTCCTGCTTGACCTCGTATCGGTTCCACCAGCGGAAACTTGCAGGCCAACCCAGCGAACCAACACGCGACGCGCGTGGCGGACTCAGGAAAGTCGTTGCGTTCTATCTCGTTTAACAATCGAGCGGTGATTGGACTTAGCTCGAACGTACAATCGATAGAGCCATGTCTTTAACGACGATGAGCATCCATCTCCCTTTGAAACTGCGGCAAGTGCCTCACGGCACTCAGCTTAGATCCGCCTGCACATTTCCCGTCCCGCAACTGACTCTCAATTGTCTTGAAGCGTGCAGCCCGAGAGGGGATTGAGGGCTCATCGAACAACACATCCTATTTGTCTCATGCGATCCGACTTCCAAACTGATGATTGCCGAATTGCGAATGCTGAATTTTGAAAAAGTTCCGTTCACTCCTCACTCCTCACTCCGAAATCCAGCGTCGGAACCAAATCCACATTCAGCGAGACCCCCGACTAGTGTCTTTCGGCGAACTTGCGTAGCTAGATGACAGCAGATTTGTGTGGCACGAAGCTCTGATTTACTGGTAGAACAGCAGGTAACCCGTCATGCGCCGCAACGATTTGATTCGCACGAGGTAAAGGTTGGTCGATGTCAGCGGATCGTCACTCTGCAGACGCAGACTTTGGATCATTAGTTGCTTGAAGTACGACTCGTCTGATAGCCAGGTTAAGCAAGCATGCCGACACTTCAATCCGAACGCCTCCGCTGGCTTGCGACTGTCATCTTCGCCGAACTGGCACTCCTAGCGAGTCTCGTATCACTTGGCTGGAACCACACGATTACGCTGCTCGTTGCGAGCGTACTTGTGACTATCCTCACGCTTTGTGCGTGGTGGATGCAGAGAGTCATTCAACGATGGTCCCAGAACCGTTTTCAGTTTGGCGTCCGGCAGTTCATCGTTGCTTGTTCAATTCTATGCCTTATTGTCGCAGCGGTTGCCAGGTACTACGGTCGAACAAATCTCGATCGATACGGTGTGACTCGTCTTCGTAGTGCCGGTGTCGAGCCATTCAGTCGTTCTGAAGAACAGTCTGTTCACCCTGAGCTGCTTCGAGACGCTGACGTGATCGGGATTGCTGTTGAAACTGATGCCGCAGTAAGTGTCGTATTGCATGAGTTTTGGCGATTTCCAAATTTGAGCGAACTCATTCTGGCGGGGCGCATCTCGAACGACGGTTTGGCGCGTCTTACCTCGAAACCATTGCCGCAAGACATTGCGATTAATCTCTGGGGGCAATTTCTAACCGATGACTGCATTCGGCACCTGCGTGACTGCTCGTCCGTATCCGTGATCGCTGTCAACGGGAGTCCAATCTCCTCGACGGGCGTCAAGCAGATTGCCAGCATACAGCACGTCACGCGAGTCTGTCTGCTGCAGGAATTCGTTCAGACACAAACTCGCGTCAATGACTCAGCCGTGCGATCGCTAGCCGGCATGCATCAGCTCCTTGGACTGACCTTGCGCGGCCCTGACGTGACGGACAAGTCGGTGGAGACGCTGGGGCAACTCTCGAACCTAGAAGCCTTAACCCTTATCGATACCAGCGTAACAGACACCGGCGAGGCGGAGTTGCGTTCGCTGCTGCCTACGTGCAAGATCACACGACGGTGACTTTCGAGTGCGATCGCGCAGCTATCGCTTTTCGTCCTAGCGAGAAGCAGCGTTGAAGCTCGCGCGCGGCAAGTTGGTTGACAGGAAACACGAATAGACTTTCTGCCAAACAATTGCGTTCGTGCTGATTTTCGCGAGAATACACGTTCACAATCTAGCCAGCGTGATGTGATTCATATTCCAAACGCAGGATGTCGGCTTTGCGGGCCAATCCAATGTCACGTGGACTGAATTTTCGTTGTCGGGTGGGGCACCTCCTGCGTCTAGAACGTCGCGATCTGTTGGCATACACAAGTTTCGCGCCAATGCCCCTGGTCGAGAATGCCGGTAGGCCACAAACCGCACACGTCGCAACCGCGGATATCGACGGTGATGGAGCAGTCGATGTTATCGCCGGCGTTGGCGCGTTAGACTTCGCCAATCAACTATTCTGGCGAGACAATTCGGGTGCACGCCACGCCATTGACATGACTTCCACTGCAATTCAGGCCGTGCAAGTCGCAGACATCGACGGCGACCTCGATCTGGACCTGGTTGTCGAAACCAGCGAAGTCGTTTACAACCCGGACGGCGACTACTATCGATCAGAACTCATTTGGTACGAAAACTTGGATTCGCGCGGCACATTCAGCTCGAAACTCCGCATCGACGAGTATTTTTTCGCAGCAAACGATATGGCCGCTGCGGACTTCGACGGTGATGGTACGACAGACATTGCGACTGCAGGCGTGGGCAATTTAATGCTGTTTGTCAACCCAAGTGGCAACGGTACATTCTCACCGAGGTCCATGATCGGACAGCCGGGAACGGCAGTTGAATTGTTAGCTGGCGACGTCGAACACGACGATGATATCGATCTATTCGTCGTCGGCAATTCTTCAGTATCCTGGTTTCGGAATGCTGGAGGAGAGTTTCTGCCCGAGATCGTAATTGCCGACGAAGGTCGCACCGGGGCAACGGCGGCCCTGGCGGATCTCGACGGCGACAGCAATCTCGATCTGATCTTCGCATCGACAGATCGTGTCAGTTGGTGGCGTCTACAAGACGGTATCGCTGAGGAAGCACTATCGTTCAGCGAGCCTTTTCCTCTGTCACGAAGACTCTCGACGGCGGACTTTGATCAAGATGGCGACCTTGACATTCTGACATCCGACGGCTACTTCGGTGTCCGCTGGTTCGAGAACATGAACGGGGCCGGCGTTTTTAGTTCAACAGAATTCCATCGCGTGGCCAATACCTTCCAACATCTATCCAGCTTGCAAGCCGTCAACATGGATAAAGACAAAGACTGGGACATCATATACACCGACCCGAACCTGGGAATCGGTTGGTTTGAGAATCGTGTCGTCGGTGATATCAACGGAGACGGCGTTTTCGACTCAAGCGACTTGGTCGCAGCGTTTGCAGCCGGTCAATACGAAGACGGCATCCGGAGAAATTCCACGTTCTTTAGCGGTGACTGGAATGGCGATGGAGAGTTCACGACGCAAGACCTCGTCTTCGTATTCCAGGCGGGCGTCTAGGTCGATTAGTGTGCGAGCAGTGTTCACTTCCACTTAGCTGAACACTCGCTCCCACTGCAGAGGCGAGAGTTAATGCATGTACAGTCGGCGTCGGCATCGACTGGCAGCAAGGATCCCTGCGAGCGATAGCAATGCGCATGTACTGGGTTCCGGTACCACGTACAGATGAGGCGATGAGTTGACGTACTGGTCTATCGCTCCTGACGGCAGAAGACTGCCGTCGACATCCAAGTCGGCCAGCAGTTCGCTCGCCGACATATCAGTAGGCAGCACAGTTCCACAGTTAAGATTGGAGACTCCAGCTGTTTTCAGAACGAAGATCCTATTGGCCGAAACATCTAAGATTGTGCTGCACTCGGCAGCGATCTGCGAAGTGCGAAAGGTGCCGGTTGCCCTAGTCACGATGAGCGTCGACAGCTTCTCGCCTCCGGAATTCACCGACAAGGTCCCATCGGTCGGATCATAGATGAGCGTCAATGCTTGGTCAGTGAACGGACTGTCGACCAACGTGAGATTCTTGGCGAGCGTCGAATCGACCGCCGCCATCATCAGCAGCAACGCCGCCGCGAAAGCGATTCGCACTTGATTCATTGCCTGTACATCCTCTGACAATTGCCGATGCACTCGGCACCAACGTCGCATCAACTGGCTGTCTGGGGAACCTGCCCGATCCGGCTTGCTCAGTGGAGCTTGCAGCTTAGCAACTTGGTTCCGGCTCGACAACGAATTCGACGGCAATTCCTATCACTCAGCGGACTTCCGAGCGTTCAAGAAGGTATCCGCGATCATCCGTGCTCAGTTAGAACCAGGATCGCAAGATCCCTTGGCTGAGCTTACTTCAACCGATCAAACCGATTCAGCACCCCACTGAGACAGAGCAGTCCTGAGGTCACAAAGCACAATGTCATGACAAACGGCACCCAGAAGACGAAGAAAGCAACAGGAGCGACAACGCCTTCCAGCACCGGACCGTCTTCAAAATAAGGCAGCGTGCTTCCACTTGAATCAAAGGCAAGATACCCAATCCAGATTCGTGTCCACCAAGCGACATGGCAGATGCCGAAGAAGACGACTCCCGCGAGCACCGCGTTTTGACATGGCGCTGACGCTCGCATCCGGAATGCAATCGTGATGGACAAAATGACAAGTACCGTAATAAGCGCAGAGAGATGACCGAGTTCATCCGGGAACGGCAGCGCAAATGCCACCGTGACCAGCGCTGTAGTGCTAAGCAGATCGATCAGCGAAAAGCGATTGTGAACGTTCATTCGCGGTCAGCGAACAGTGACCGCAGCGTATTCCCGGCTAAGCACAAGTTCTCGAGTCACACGATGAATTTGGATCTCGCGTGATGCGCTCGCCGCTACCGATCGCAAACGAGTAGCGGCGAGTTAATGCTACGGCAAATCAGGAACGCCTGCCGCGACGAATCACAGCGCCCAAACCGAATAGAGCCAGCAGCCAACTTGCCGGTTCCGGCACGCTTGCGACTGCCGCCCGAGGACCTTGCTCAAAGCCATTGCCTTGGAAAGCTTCGACAAAGTCACTCGAATCGAATTCGGTATCGCCGTTCCAATCGCCGTCGGCCCAGCCTGAATTGCCGGCGATATCGTCTTCATATTCGCCCTGCACAAACACCGTGACAAAATCAGTCGTGTCGAAGACGCCATCAAGGTTCGAATCACCGAAGTAGGTTTGCTTGAGATCTTCAACCCAGAATGCTCGATCAGCGCGTGTGATTTCGCCATCTCCATTCACATCGAACTTGGAATCCGTCGAGTTGTCGCTGATGGCAGCACTCAGCAAGTCAATGTCCTCGGCATCAAGCTGACCATTGCCGTTGAAATCGCCGGCCGGACCGGCTGCTCCCAGGTATTCGAGCGTCAACGCGCTGAGAATCGGATTATTGTCCGACTTGCGCGCGTTCTCACCACCGAGCACGATATTCAAGGTCCCGTCGGTCACGCTGATCGTGTCGCGAAAGAATACACCTTGACTAGGATTCGCAATACCTTCTTGCAGCCCCGGCAAGTCGATGTTGTCGATGGCCATTTCGCCCTCGACGCTGATATCAAACCCGCGCTCGCAACAGTTCTCTGCGAACATGAGCTGCAGTTGATACAGACCGTCCTCGACGGGCAGATCGATTTCAAGGCCCGGCGGCGTGTTCCAACGGATCGACTGCATCACAAATTCCAAAGCGTCGTCGTCAACCGAATCGCCATATTCTGGCACGTGCCAGGCTTCGATCTCGTTGGCGTCGGTGATGAACACCCCCGTGCCCGGATCTAAGCCAAGTTCGCTGCCGTCTTCAAAATTGGCATCCCCGACACTTGTTCCACCTGGTCCACCGACGTCGAAGGCGTAGACAAAGTTGCCTGTGAAGTCGAGACCATCGTCCGGATCGCCGCCCGTAAATGCGCCAATCTCACCGGAGAGGACCGTATTCAGTGGGCTTTCGATGGTCTCGTCAAGCCGCGTCACGGTGTACTTGTTGTAGAAGAAGTCACGCATCGTTGACAACTGACTGTCATCTAACACGCGGTCGTAGATAACAATCTCAGCGACATCAGCATCAGATACTTCGCCGGGAAACATCCCCACGGAGGCCAAGCCGAGCCGCCCGGGCTCTCCAGCCGGCGCCGAGCTAACGGTGCGATCGATGCCGTTGATAAAGAAGGTGCTATCTCCACCAGGTTGGCCCGTCGCATCTTCGACGTACACAACTCCGTCTTCGGCGAGACGATTAATGCTCACCCAACCTTCGGCATAGTGAGCGGGATTTCCTCCCCACAAACCATGTAGCCAATTGATATCCTGGCTTTGCAGCGTGCGGCCATGAATTGGCCCGTCGTACTGATTGACAATGAACACGGTGTAGGGGCGCAAGAGCTGCAAGTCGTCGCTGATGTACATGCCCGAGGCTTCGCTGCCTGACAAACTGACGGCCGGCAAGCCACTGATGCCCGTCATGTCGTAGGTCGGACGAGCTTCTTCTAAAGGCTGTGTCGCATGAAATTCATTGCCGCTCTTGTCAAACCAGCCGCCAATCGGATCGCCTGCCAGCGCGGGCACAGTGAGAGCATCATCCTGAAAGAGCGTTGACGAGTCGGTCGCGTCCAGCCACAGCAGCAAGCCATCCATCACCGGCAAATCCTGAGCTTCCGCAAAGGTTCCCGGACACACAGTGAAGCACGCCGATAACAGCAGCGGGGTCCAACGAATCCGGCGCGCAAACGACAAACGCAGACGTTTCAGTATCACAGCTAAGCCTCCAGATGAATAAGGTAGGATGGTCGCTCGAAATCTGCAGCGACCGACTTCGGTGGGCCGGCGGATTCTAACTTGGCAATGTTCGCACCGCAATCAGATAATCCAAACCGCTCTCACGACATGTATTGCAGATTGATCGATGCGAACTGCTCGTTTGCGAGGAGACGGACTGACGCGCGAATCTGCCGAACGGATTGCCAGTTGCGAGCTAGCGGTTTCACAACGAACACTTTTGGACGCTACGTGAATGGGGGACGCCGTGCATCGAGGCTCGCTGCTTCGAGGTTCTAGAGCGGCCTAGTTCCACCACGGTCACCCCATTATTGACCGCGTCGTGGTCAATAATCGCGAATCTAGGGCCCGGCCCTGTGAACTGACTAAAGCAATCCGCGGGGCGTTGCCCTGGCACAAAAGCCATCACAACGGGGCTCAGCGGTTAAAATCACATCAGGCCGAACCTTCACAAAACTGAACGCGTCAGTCTGTAACACTCGAAGACGTCAGCAGGAGCATTCGACGTGAAACGACGCTATGACAACTTATCGTTGGATCGTCGACAATTCCTGACGTCGACGTCGCTAGTCGCCTTGTCGCAAGTCGGTACACACGCCGCGACAGCAAACGACTCTCACAACCTGGCCGCTCATATACATCCGGATGTGAAGTACGTTCGTGCCGAGCTCGCGCGACAGGACAAC
>JAGQPK010000529.1 GCA_020426755.1 Planctomycetales bacterium | reverse complement strand
ACGCTGGCGGTTGCCTGGTCGCCATCTTGAACGAGCGCAGCATTCGACGTCTGTCCGGAACGAAACAGGATTTCATACGCGAACACGTCGAGATCGGCGGTAAAGATGGGTTGCCGACCGAGAAACGCGAGGTTCATCAACAGCACTCCGAGGTAGCACGAGTCGCGAAAACAATCTGTTGAAAACTAGCTCTGTTTTAGAGGATGGAAAGGGGATCGCGTGCCGCTTCGAGCGTACCACGTGTCACCCCAACACGGTTAACTGCTTGAAGTGCTGCCAATACGGCTTGACCGGTCGTATCGCCAGCGAGAAGTTGCAGATACTGTTGATGCATTAAGTGAACGAGCGATTGCGATTCATCGCCTAAGAGCTCGACGCGGAAGGATCGTAAGCCGCGCGAGATAAGTGTGGGGACGAGTTCCGCAGCGCTTTGAGGTTGCGCATTGAAAAGCGTATTGCGACAACCGACGTCAGCAGTTAACCGGTGTTTCATACCGACTCGGTCTTCAAGGTGGACAAGATGCTCGTCACAGGGCCGACCGCAATTCGTTTTGTTCGTGCCAGGCGAGAGCACTGCACAGAACACACAGTGCTCCATATGGAACATTGGCATGTGTTGGTGAATGACAACTTCCAGCCACTCAGGCGGCGTGTGTTCAAGCAGTTCGAGCAGTTGATCACGATTCAAATCGTATGACGCCGTCATACGATCAACGCCGAGCCGTTTGATGAATGCTGCCGTCAGTTCATTCGCGACGTTCAGCGTGTAATCGGCCACCACGGCGACATCCGTCGCCAGAAAATACTCGATGGCCGCCAGGTTCCGCGCCAGAATTCCGCTGGCACCGTGTCGTTGCAAGGCGCGAAAAACACCCGCTTCGCCTGGCTTTTGAATCCGCGGAGTCGCCAGCCAGATGCGGACGTCGGCCGCAATCGCCAGTTGAGTCGCTTCACGGTACTCACGGATATCGGCAAAATCGACAATCACATCGTTGATACCTAACGCCAACAAGATCCGGAGATGCTCAAGGTTGCGGCAGAGCCATGTCAACTGCGGGGGGGATTCATGCGGTTCTGTCAGTTGCGGACGAAGTGTGGGGAGTGTCAGACCCGGCGCCAGTACGCGCGTCGTGGGAATGACAAGCTGTTGGTCGAGCAGCTCAATCATTGAACGTCGGACTTCTCCCAGGACACTCAGTGGTACCATGGGCGAACCCACAATGTTCGCGGTTAGCTCACGCAACTCGTAAGGCGTGTGCCCAAGTCGCGCGAATTGTTCGCGAAGTACTGACATTGTCAGCGGATGCTTGCGCGCCGCTGACAACTCATACTCCGAATCAATTGTCACGCTGGCCGTCCCATTCACTTGGGCAATCACGCGTAGCTTGCTGCCAGTGGCCGCTTCGACCTGCAGATCTAGCGGCATCGATTGCCGAGGAGCCGTGGTCTCGAACGACTTTCGCAACCGACGTGTGATTTCCGGTGAGTCGGTTTTCCAGATTGCGGTGCCGGGAGCCAGCATAGACACGTCAATCGAATCGTGTCGGAAAGCCAGTTCCCAAGTGCCAGTACCAACGCGATCGTGGCGTGCTCCATTTAGGTCAAAAATCTCAAAGATACGACCGCCCGGCTGATCGTTCTGTGCCTGGTGGCAATCGAACATCACACCATCACCGGTGCGTACGGATCCAAGCAGACGAACACGAATACGTTGGCCACGCACGCTGACAACTTCTCCGATCCGAATGCCGCGCTTGGCCGAACTATCCGCGGGCACGAGTCGCTTGTGATCACAACCTTCCAGCCAACCGGGCGCAAAGCCTCGCGAGAACGTGAGCGACATCTCTTCGATCGCTTCGTCGCTGAGCGTCAATGGCGCGCCTTGTAGTGCATGATCGAGTGCAGCACGATAGTGCTGCGTAACGCTGGCGACATATTCGGGACTTTTCAGGCGTCCCTCAATCTTGAACGAATAAACGCCGGCTTGGAGGAGTTCCGGCAGATGGGCGTAAGCTGCGAGATCCTGGGGACTGAGCAAATACTGCTGCTGATCCAACGGTACGTGTTGCCCATCGCAATAGAGTTCATATGGTAGTCGACAGGCCTGCGCGCACTGACCGCGATTAGCGCTGCGACCCCCGAGCGACTCACTGGTCAGGCACTGCCCCGAATAGGCGACGCACAGCGCGCCGTGGACGAATGCCTCCAGCGACGTGGGGGTGTTTTGAGCAATCTGCGAGATTTCGTCGACGGACAATTCACGGGGCAATACGACGCGCTCAATTCCCAGATCATGAATCGCTGAGATGCATTCTGCGCTCGTTAACGTCATTTGGGTGGAGGCATGAATCGGCAGGGTAGGGCAGATCCGCCGAATGAGTGCGGCGGCCCCGAGATCCTGAACCAATACGGCGTCGACACCCGCCGCAGCGACTCGGCGCACCGTTTGTTCGAAGTTTTCCAGTTCGCTTGAGAACACCAGCGTGTTCAGAGTCAAATACCCTTTGACACCGCGAGCATGTAGCTGCGCCATAATGTCTTCGATATCGTCCAGCGACATGTTCTCGGCACGTGCTCGGGCATTGAAACCGCGCGTGAGCCCGAAGTACACTGCGTTCGCGCCATTTTCAATGGCCGCTTGGATACACGTCCGATCACCGGCTGGAGCAAGCAATTCTGCGGACGAACGAGTTGAACTCATCAAGAAGATCCTATGCGATGTGCGACGGGCAGGGTGGTAGCGCAGTCGCGTTTTCGCCGCAGTCGCTCGCCCATTGATTCATTTTTAGCTGCGTGGGTGCCCTTCGCCTAGGCCGGGTTGCCTTGAAGCAGCGTCGCGGAGACGCGGGGTGAACGTGCGAAACAATGAGGCGAAACGGTGTGAATGCACGACGCAGTGGGGAAACGTACTACCCCTCCGCGGTGCAAAAAGACAACCCTCCCATAGTATCTGAATTGTTTGCATCCACGAATCGACTGGCGTATTTTTTGGTGACTTTCAGTAGGGGCAGCGATTGCCCATTATGCGCGTGCGGCGACGCGTTTGAAGCAACCAGATGAACATCATTCGAGAGAGTCGACTAACCACATGAGTATTGCGAAGCTGCTCCTGCGATTGACGAACGGCCTACGAACTGCGCCGGTCGAGCGTGCGAATGAGTTGTGCGATAAGCGTGAGAATTCATCTTCCCAGCAGCCGTTGCGCCGTTGGCGTCGAGCGACGGAACAGTTAGAAGAACGCTTGGCCCTCTCGACCGTCACGATGACCGCGAATGAGCAGTTACTGGTTGAATTGATCAATCGTGCGCGCGCGAACCCGACTGCTGAAATGCAGAACTATGCGCAGATGGGGCTCAATGACGGGTTAGCGGCGGGCACAATCACACCGGCCGCCAAAGAACCTTTGGCTCCGAACCAAGCATTGACGAATGCGGCAGGACTGCACAGTCAGGATATGATCAATCGGGACTTCTTTGCACACACGAATCCGGACGGGAAGACACCGTCGGATCGAGTGATGGCAGCTGGCTATCCTGTCGGAGCCGGTGAGAACATTGCGCAGGCCGGTACGACATTGCAACTGAATCAAATCCAAGAGGTTTACGATCGTCACATTGCTTTGTTGCGCAGTCCCTCGCACCGCACGAACATCATGTCGACCAGCTACTCGGAAGTTGGCACAGGGATTCGCTACGGCGTGTTCACATCGGGCGGAACGGACTTCAATTCAATCTTGGTCACGGAGAACTTCTCGGATCGCAGCTTGAACTACATCACCGGTGTCGCGTTCACCGATGGCGTTGCCAGCGACAACTTCTACACGGTTGGCGAAGGCGTGGGCGGTGTCCTGGTTACCGCGACAAATCTCGCGACAGGTCAAGTTTTCACAGAGACCACGGGCAGTTCCGGCGGCTATGCTCTCGCAGTGCCCAACGGCGTTTACAACGTCGTGGGAACAGGCGGCACCATCGTCGGTCAAGTCGGGCACAATTCGGTGCAGATCGCCGGTTCGAATGTCAAGGTGGATTTCATCACGACGCATGGCACGCCGGCAGAACCCGTGGTAACAAATGGTGCGGGCATCGTCGGATTGTTGGATGGCCAGTGGATTCAAGCGTCATCGACAGGCGTGAGCTTTGCCAATGAAATCTGGGGGTCGTGGTCGACTGGAGTACGGTGGGAAGATGTTGTGACCGGTGATTTCGACGGAGACGGCGATCAAGATATCGCCGGTCGCGCGAACGGACGCTGGTGGGTCGCCCGTTCCAATGGCGACTCGTTCGTCAACGAATCCTGGGGCAACTGGTCAACTCGAGTGAATTGGACGTCCGTAATGACGGGCGACTTCAATGGCGATGGACGCGATGACATTGTGGGCCGAATTAATTCTGGTGCGTGGTGGGTCGCGGTCTCCGA